>NZ_CVTS01000069.1:231587-252887 GCF_900004755.1 Pseudomonas sp. 25 R 14
TGTCCTGTGTGGGAGCAGTCCGGCGGGTACAAGAGGGTGTGGCAGGCCGGGCTTTTCTGATGAAAGGGCGCATGGCGGCGCTTGCGCGTTTAAAAAGCTCTGGTAGAATCCGCGGCCTAATTACGTGCGGTATTCGACAATAGTGTCGAGTGGCGGCACGCTAGCCCGAGGAAGACACCATGAAAGCCGATATCCATCCAGCGTACGAAACCATCCAAGTTACTTGCAGCTGCGGCAACAAGTTCGAAACCCGTTCGAACCTGTGCAAGCCACTGGGTACTGACGTATGCAACGAGTGCCACCCGTTCTACACCGGTAAGCAGAAGACTCTGGATACTGGCGGCCGTGTACAGCGCTTCGCCGACCGTTTCGGTGCTTTTGGCAAGAAAGCTCCAGCTGCTGCAGAGTAAGGTTCGAAAGCCTGATGGGCTTTTACCTGCTAATGAAAAAGGCGTCCCTTGCGGGCGCCTTTTTTGTGCCTGCGATTTGGCTGTCGGCCGCCCAGGCCGAGGTATTTTGCCCCGCGCCGACTACGCTCGGCACCTTTGAGGTACAGCGCGTGGTCGATGGCGACACTGTGCGTCTCAAGGATGGTCGCAGTGTGCGGATGATCGGCGTCAATGCCCCTGAAACCGGCAAGAAAGGCCGCCCTGACGAGCCATTCGCCGTGGCTGCACGCCAACGCCTGCAAGCCTTGGTAGATGCCAGTGGCGGTCGGGTCGGGGTGGTAGCGGGCCGCGAGGGCAAGGATCGTTATGGGCGAACGCTGGCCCATCTTTATGGGGCCAACGGCGCGAACCTGGAGGCCCAACTGCTGGCCGAGGGGCTCGGGTTCCTGGTGGCGGTGGCGCCCAATGTCGATCTGGTTGCCTGCCAGCAAGCGGCCGAGCGCAGCGCGCGCGCGGCCAGGTTGGGCCTCTGGCGTCAGTCGCCCGTGCAAAAAGCCTCGCAAATCAAGCAGTCGGGCTTTGCCGTGGTCAGCGGCCGCGTAAGCAAGGTCGAACGCAATCGTGGCGGGATCTGGATCGAATTGCAGGACTCCCTGGTATTACGGGTTGCACCCAATCTTGTCGGACAATTCGATAACGCTCTGCTCAAGCGCCTTCAGGGCCAGGATATCGAGGCCCGGGGCTGGGTGCTGGACCGCTCCCGACGTGGCGGCCTGAAAAGTGGCCAGGCGCGCTGGCTTTTGCCAATAACGGATCCCGGCATGCTGCAATTGGCGCAGTAAGAAAAAATTGTAGACATTTTTTATATCAATTGTGAACAGTTGTAGGCCTTGTATCCCGTGGCTCTTGGCCGAAAGTCGTAGGGTAGGGCCCTTGACACCTGTGACTGCTCAGTCTTGTAGGGACTTTGCGAGGCGAGTATCCTCGGCGATCCGTCGTCCAACAGTAAAAAGCGGAATGCCGATATGTCTGATTTGAAAACTGCCGCTCTCGAATATCATGCCCATCCTCGTCCAGGAAAGCTGAGTGTCGAGCTCACCAAAGCCACTGCTACCGCACGCGACCTGTCGCTGGCGTACAGCCCCGGTGTAGCCGAGCCCGTGCGTGAAATCGCCCGCGATCCCGAGCTGGCCTACAAATACACCGGCAAGGGCAATCTGGTTGCAGTGATTTCTGATGGCACCGCGATTCTCGGCCTGGGTAACCTCGGCCCACTGGCCTCCAAGCCAGTGATGGAAGGCAAGGGCGTACTGTTCAAGCGCTTTGCCGGCATCGATGTATTCGACATCGAAGTTGATTCCGAAAGCCCACAGGCCTTCATCGACACCGTCAAGCGCATCTCCATCACCTTCGGTGGCATCAACCTGGAAGACATCAAGGCACCTGAGTGCTTCGAAATTGAAAAGGCCCTGATCGAACAGTGCGACATCCCGGTTTTCCACGATGACCAGCACGGCACCGCGATCGTTACCGCGGCCGGCATGATCAACGCCCTGGAAATCGCTGGCAAAACCCTGTCTGACGCGAAGATCGTCTGCCTGGGCGCGGGTGCTGCCGCCATCTCCTGCATGAAGCTGATCGTGAGCATGGGCGCCCGCCTTGAAAACATCTACATGGTCGACAGCAAGGGCGTGATCCAGTCCGAGCGTACCGACCTGAACCAGTACAAGGCGATGTTTGCCCATCCGTCCTCCAAGCGCACCCTGGCTGACGCCCTCGACGGTGCTGACGTGTTCGTCGGCCTGTCCGGCCCGAACCTGCTGAGCGCCGAAGGCCTGAAGTCCATGGCGGCCAACCCGATCGTGTTCGCTTGCTCGAACCCTGATCCGGAAATCGCCCCGGAACTGGCACACGCCACCCGTAACGACGTGATCATGGCCACTGGCCGTTCGGACTACCCGAACCAGGTCAACAACGTACTGGGCTTCCCGTTCATCTTCCGTGGTGCCCTGGACGTTCGCGCCAAGCGCATCAACGAAGAGATGAAAGTGGCTGCCGCCAACGCCCTGCGTGAACTGGCCAAGCTGCCAGTACCTCAGGACGTGTGCGACGCCTACGGTGGCGCCAAGCTGGAATTCGGCCGTGAGTACATCATTCCCAAACCAATGGATAAGCGCCTGATCACCTTGATCTCCGATGCCGTGGCCAAGGCCGCCATCGAGACCGGCGTGGCTACCCTGCCGTATCCGAAGAACTACCCGCTCAAAAGCGTGGATGATGTGTTCAACGTCTAAACCGTTGTAGCGCACCAACAAAAAGCCCCGGCTCTTGCGAGTCGGGGCTTTTTTGTGGCTGTGCACAACAGGGGCGTGCATATAACCCCTTGTGGGAGCGGGCTGTGTTTATCAGAACAGATCGATCGGCGCCGACTCATCCGCCGGCAACGGGCTGCCCGGTGCCACGCCATTGCCCAGTTCATTCATCGATGGCGGCGTGTCTTCGCTCTTGAACAGTTCGAAGTACGCATTCGGCGTGCCTGGTGCGGCGGCGCGGCCGCTGATCGGGTCGATACGCAGGCTGAGGATGCCTTCCGGCTCCGCCTGGGTGTGGGCCGGCTTGTCCTTGAGAGCACCGGCCATGTAGCTCATCCAGATCGGCAGCGCGACAGTGCCACCGTATTCGCGGCGACCGAGGCTTTCCGGCTGGTCGTAGCCCGTCCACACGGTGGTGATGTAGTCAGCGTTGTAACCGGAGAACCACGCATCCTTGGATTCGTTGGTGGTACCGGTCTTGCCCGCGAGGTCCGTGCGGCCCAGGGCCAGGGCTCGGCGGCCGGTGCCGCGCTTGATCACGTCCTGCAGCATGCTGGTGAGGATATAGGTGGTACGGCCATCAACCACGCGCTCGGCCACTGCCGGTGTTTGTGGGGCAGGTACTGCGTCGGTTGGTGCGGCGCCAGGCGTCGGCTCGATGGTGATACCGCCGTTGGCCGGTGCGGCCAGGCCATCACTTGCGGCAACGCCGTTGGGCACGCTCGGCGGGTTGGCGACAAACAGCGTGTCGCCGTTGCGGCTCTCGATCTTGTCGATCAGGTACGGCGTGACCTTGTAGCCGCCGTTGGCAAGTACACTCCAGCCGGTGGCGATCTCCATTGGCGTGAGGGTCGCGGTGCCCAGGGCCAGCGACAGGTTGGGCGGCAGGTCCTGTTTATTGAAGCCAAAGCGGGTCATGTAGTCGATGGTCTTGCCCACGCCCATCGCTTGCAGCAAGCGGATCGACACCAGGTTGCGCGATTTGTACAGCGCTTCGCGCACGCGGATCGGGCCGAGGAAGGTGTTGGTGTCGTTCTTCGGACGCCAGACCTTGTCCAGGTACTCGTCGACAAACACGATAGGTGCGTCGTTGACCAGGCTGGCGGCGGTGTAGCCATTATCCAGCGCAGCACTGTAGACAAAAGGCTTGAAGCTGGAGCCTGGCTGGCGTTTGGCCTGCATGGCGCGGTTGTAGTTGCTTTGCTCGAAGGCAAAACCGCCGACCAGGGCACGGATTGCGCCGTTCTGTGGGTCCAGGGATACCAGCGCGCCCTGGGCGACCGGGACCTGGCTGAACTTCAGGCTGTCATCCTTCTGGCGCTGCACGCGGATCAGGTCGCCGACCTGGGCCACATCCGACGGCTGCTTGGGCATTGGTCCCATGCTGTTGGTGTTCAGGAAGGGGCGGGCCCACTTCATGCTGTCCCACGCCACATGTTCTTCGCCGCTGCGGGTCAGCACCTGCACGCCGTCTTTTTTCACCTGGGTGACGATGGCTGGATCAAGGCCGCTGATCGAGCGCTGCTTGCCCAGTTCGACTGTCCAGGCGCTCAGGGTCTTGCCAGGCAGGCGCGATTCCGGCCCGCGGTAGCCATGGCGCTGGTCGTAGGTGATCAGCCCTTCATGCACGGCGTTGTTGGCGATTTCCTGCAAATTGCTCGGAATAGTCGTGGTGACGCGGAAACCTTCGGTGTAGGCGTCGCTGCCATAGCGGCCGACCATTTCGGCGCGGGCCATCTCGGCGATATACGGTGCGCTGACTTCTGGCGTCGGTACGTGGTAGCTGGCGTTCAGCGGCTCGGCTACCGCGGTTTCATAGGCGTTCTGGTCGATCTTGCCCAGCTTGTACATGCGGCCCAGGATCCAGTCGCGACGTTCCTTGCTGCGGGCTGGATTGGCCAGCGGGTTGAAGCGCGAAGGCGCCTTGGGCAGGCCGGCAATCATTGCCATTTGTGCCAGGCTGGCATCACGAATCGACTTGCCGTAGTACACCTGGGATGCCGCCTCGATCCCGTAGGCACGGTTGCCCAGGTAGATCTTGTTGACGTACAGCTCCAGGATTTCATCCTTGGTCAACTGACGTTCAATCTGCAGCGCCAGGAGGATTTCCGTGGCCTTGCGCGAGAAGCTGCGCTCGCTGGTGAGGAAGAAGTTCTTCGCCACCTGCATGGTGATGGTGCTGCCGCCCGACTGAATGTGTCCGCTTTTTACCAACTGCGTAGTTGCACGCACCAGGCTGCTGGGGTCCACGCCATAGTGGTTGGCAAAATTATCGTCTTCGGCCGATAGCAGGGCGTTGATGAAATTGGGCGGAATATCGGCGAAACGGATCGGGGTGCGGCGCATTTCGCCGAACTCCGCGATCAGTTTTTCATCGCTGCTGTAGACCCGCAAAGGAATCTGCAACTGGATACTTCTAAGGGTCTCTACCGAGGGCAATCCCGGGCTAAGGTAGAGATAGGCGCCGCTGAACACGAGCAGCAGCCCGCAAACGATCGCAACGAAGGAGTACCCGAAAAACTTCAGCAGACGAATCAAGGCTTTTGGATTTCCAGAGAAAAGAATGAGTTAGGTGTCGGGATAGGCATGACTTAAAGATGTATCGACCCGACCTGCAGATAAAAAGCGGGAAAAAACGCTGGGCATTAAAGCATTTTTCGCCTCGGGGCGTCATGGGCGCCACTCAACCGAGCCGACCGAATGCATCAAACCCGGAACCGACCAGCCCTGAGACAGGCAAAGCTTTAGGGAGTTTTATGAAAAAGGGATTTTTCAGGCGAAAAGCCGATACCGTACTGGGTGTGGACATCCAGGATAGCGGCGTCAAGGTACTGGAGCTGGCCCGCGCTGGCGATGGCTATGCAGTGCACGCGTATGCGAGCCAGCCTTTGCCGGGCCATGCGGTGGTCGACAGTAATATCGTTGATCTGGAGGTTGTCGCGCAGACCATTTCCAAGGCATTGTTCCGCGCGCAGATCCATCTCACGCATGCGGCAGTTGCCGTGGCGGGACCTGCGGTGATCAGCCGGGTGGTTGCGCTGGAGGCGGGGCTTGAGCCCGATGAGATGGAGCAGCGGCTGCTCTGCGAAGCCGACCAGTACATTCCTTATCCGCTGGATGAGGTAGCCATTGATTTTCAGGTCCAGGGCCCGTCGGGTCGTGAACCCGGTTATGTTGATGTACTGCTTGTGGCGTGCCTCAAGGAGCAGGTGGAAGCGCGCGAAGCGGTATTGGCCCTGGCCGGCCTGGTTGCGCGAGTGGTGGATGTAGAGGTGTTTGCCCAGGCGCGGATGACCGAGCAAGTGGTCGCGCGGATAGTGCCGGGGAGTGGGATCAATAGTGCACAATGGGCTGCCGATGCCCAGGGATTGCGGGTCGCCTGCGGTTTGGCCCTCAGGAGTTTCGATTGATGACAAGAATCAACCTTTTACCCTGGCGTGAAGAGCGCGCTGAGCGCCGTCGCAAGTTTTTCCTGATTTTTCTGTTGCTGATCACCACTATTGCATTGGCCGCCGTATGGCTGGCCGACCGGGTCATCGATCGCGCGATTGATCGACAAGTGGCCCGCAACAACCACTTGAGCAAGCAAGTCACGGTATTGGACTCGCGCATCAAGACCATCGATGAACTGCGCGAACAACGCCAGCAACTGATGGAGCGGATGAAGGTGGTCGAAGACCTCCAGGGCCATCGCGCCTCGGGCCAGCAATTGTTCGAGCAGTTGGCCCGCGCGATGCCGGATGGCGTTCAATTGAGCGAGGTCAGTGTCAGCGGTACATCGGTAGAGGTCACCGGCACGGCGGTGTCCAGTGATGATGTCGCCCGGCTGATGCGCAGCCTGGAAGCTTCCAACACGTTACGTGCGCCCAATCTGCGCCATGTACGGGCCGAGGAGGGGGGCGCGGGCAGTGCCTTCCAGTTGATGGTGGACCATGGGGAGCACCAGGAGACGCAGCGGTGAACCTTTCGCCCGGCCTGCCCAGGCTGGCGATCCCGGAACTCTCCACGCTGTACCGCAACATCGCCCACTGGCCATTGGCTGGCAGACTTATGGTGGGCGCCGTGCTCGCCTTGCTGGCGCTGGTTGCGGGGGATGCTGTGTACCTGGGCGGCGCGCGCGAGGACTTGCAGCGTCAGGAGGCGGGAGAAACAGCGCTGCGCCAGCAGTTTGCGGCAAAAGCCCGGCAAGCCGCCCAGCACGAAGGGCTGGTGCGCGAGCTTGAAACCCAGCGTGCCGCTTTCAGCGAGCAGTTGCGCCAGATGCCGACGCTGACGCAAATGCCCGACCTGTTGGAGGATCTCGCCCGGCTGGGGCAAGCCAGCGGGGTACTGGTCGAGCAGCTCAGTGTGCTGGACGAGCGGGTGCAACCGGTGTTCGTCGAGCGACCGATGCAACTCAAGCTGCTGGGCACCTATCACGACCTCCTGACCTTCGTCAGTGGCGTGGCCGGGTTGTCGCATATCGTTACCATGCATGACTTTGTCATTCGTCCCGTGGATCCCCAGGATGGCGCATTGCTGAGCCTGACGATGCTCGCCAAGACCTATCGATACAGCAAC
The DNA here is from genome assembly GCF_900004755.1 of Pseudomonas sp. 25 R 14. Taxonomy (NCBI): domain Bacteria; kingdom Pseudomonadati; phylum Pseudomonadota; class Gammaproteobacteria; order Pseudomonadales; family Pseudomonadaceae; genus Pseudomonas; species Pseudomonas sp. 25 R 14. The sequence continues at coordinate 238,849 of NZ_CVTS01000069.1, forward strand.
CTGGGAGCATTGCCATGAACCGCCTCAAGGTTGCGGGTCTGGGCCTGGCACTTCTTGCTGGATGCGACAGTGACCCGCAGTTGCAGGCGCTGAATGATGAGTTGCAACTGATTCGCCAGCAGGCAGTGCCGCTTGCTGACGAAACGCCTGTAGCAATGCCGGGGCTACGGTTTGTCGCCAGCGCGCCACCCCTGCGTGACCCTTTCCAGCCCCCTGACCAGCCGGCCAGTCGCCCCACCGGCAAGCCCGGATCTGCGCCGGATCTCGACCGCCCCCGGCAGTTTCTCGAAGGATTTGCCGTGGATCAGTTCCGGATGGTCGGCACGCTGTCGCTTGGGGCGCAGACATTTGCCCTGCTGCGCGGCACGGCAGGTGTTCATCGCCTGGCGGTGGGGGATTACCTGGGGGGTGATCATGGGCGCGTCGTAGCGATCCATGAGGGGCAGTTGGAGTTGGTCGAGCTTTTTCCCGATGGTGAGGGCGCCTGGCTTGAGCGCCCGCGCACCTTGGTGTTGAACGTGAATTCATAACGGAAGCAAGAAAATGAAAAGGATTATTTCGTCCTTCGGTGTGGCGCTATGGATAGCGTTCACAGCACCGATGACTGAGGCTGTGCCCAAGCGGATCGACCTGATTCAGTTGCCACCTCCCGGCGCTTCGCCCGTGAATGCCGGGCGTGGCACGTATAGCGGCGACAAGCTCTCCCTCAACTTCCAGGACATCGAGGTGCGCGCCGTCCTGCAGCAGATTGCCGACGTCGCCGGCCTCAACCTGGTGGCCGGCGATGATGTGCAGGGCTCGATTACCTTGCGCCTCAAGGACGTGCCGTGGGACCAGGCCCTGGACCTGGTGCTGCAAGCCAAAGGTCTGGACAAGCGGGTGACGGCCAATGTGCTGTTGGTGGCGCCGGCCGAAGAGTTGGCTGCGCGCGAGCTGCTGGCCCTGGAAACGCGCAAATTGATGACCGAGCTGACGCCACTGCGGCGGGAGCTGCTGCAAGTCAATTACGCCAAGGCGTCTGAGCTGGCCAAGCTGTTCCAGTCAATGGCCGGGCCTGAAGGGGCGGCCGATGAGCGTGGCTCCGTGGCGGTGGATGACCGAACCAACCACATCATCGCCTACCAGACGGGGGAGCGCCTGGCCGAGTTACGGCGCATCGTCGCGCAGCTGGATGTTCCGGTGCGCCAGGTGATGATCGAGGCGCGGATAGTCGAGGCCAATGTCGACTATGACAAAAGCGTCGGCGTGCGTTGGGGCGGGTTGCTGCGCAACAAGGGTAATTGGAGTGGTGGCGGGGTCGATAAAAACCCGCCAGGTGAGGGCGAGTCTCCCGATAGCTCGCCGTTCGTTGACCTTGGAGTGGTCAACGCGAGCTCCGGCCTGGGCATTGCGTTTATCACCGATAACGTGCTGCTGGACCTGGAACTCACCGCCATGGAAAAAGGTGGCAATGGCGAGGTGATTTCCCAGCCCAAGGTGGTCACTTCCGACAAGGAGACTGCGCGGATTCTCAAGGGCACCGAGATCCCTTACCAGGAGTCCACGTCCGAGGGGGCGACCTCGGTTTCGTTCAAGGAGGCTTCGCTGTCCCTGGAAGTGACGCCGCAAATCACCCCGGATGGCCAGGTCATCATGGAGGTCCGGGTGACCAAGGATGAGCCGGACTACCTGAACAAACTCAATGATGTGCCGCCGATCAAGAAGAACGAGGTCAACGCCAAGGTCCAGGTCAAGGACGGCGAGACCATCGTCCTGGGTGGGGTTTTCTCTAAAAACCAGAGCAAGGTGGTAGATAAAGTGCCATTTTTGGGCGATGTGCCGTATCTTGGCCGCCTTTTCCGGCGCGATGTCGTTGCCCAAAGAAAATCCGAGCTGCTGGTATTCCTGACTCCGCGTATTATGAATAACCAGGCGATTGCTGTGAGTCGTTGATTCTGTGCGAAATTTGATTCTTGTAGGGCCGATGGGGGCTGGAAAAAGCACCATCGGCCGTTTGCTGGCCAAAGAGCTGCGCCTGCCATTCAAAGACTCCGATAAGGAAATTGAATTGCGCACGGGCGCCAATATCCCGTGGATCTTCGATAAGGAAGGCGAACTGGGCTTTCGTGACCGCGAGCAGGCAATGATTGCCGAGCTGTGCGGCTGCGATGGCGTGGTCTTGGCCACCGGCGGCGGTGCGGTGATGCGCGAGGAAAACCGGCGGGCGCTGCGTGCCGGCGGTCGGGTGGTCTATTTGCATGCGTCGGTCGAGCAGCAAGTCGGGCGCACCGCTCGCGATCGCAACCGACCGTTGCTGCGCACCGCGAACCCTGAGAAAACCCTGCGGGACTTGCTGACGCTGCGCGACCCGCTTTATCGGGAAATCGCCGATCTGGTGGTGCAAACCGATGAACGGCCGCCACGAATGGTGGTTCTCGACATTCTGGATCGTTTGCAGCAACTGCCGCCCCGTTAAAGCCAGGGCCGAAATGCGCTATTCTCGGCAGCGCGTTACAGCCGTCCGAGTTGTGGCGTAGAGCCATCAGGCAGCGCTCGACCTCGACGGTGCCGACAACGTTAATACAGGGCAGGACGCCTGCTTCCATCTTCAGCGCGGGGACACATGCAGACACTTAAGGTCGATCTTGGCGAGCGTAGCTACCCGATCCATATTGGCGAAGGTTTGTTGGACCAGCCCGAGTTGCTCGCACCGCATATTGCCGGGCGACAAGTGGCGATCATCTCCAATGAGACGGTGGCGCCGCTCTACCTTGAGCGTCTGAGTCGCAGCCTTGCGGCGTATTCGGTGATCTCGGTGATTCTTCCCGACGGCGAAGCGTTCAAGAACTGGGAAACCCTGCAACTGATCTTTGACGGGCTGCTGACCGCGCGCCACGACCGGCGTACTACAGTGGTGGCCCTTGGCGGCGGTGTGATCGGCGACATGGCCGGTTTTGCGGCCGCTTGCTACCAGCGTGGCGTGGACTTTATCCAGGTGCCGACTACCTTGCTGTCCCAGGTCGATTCGTCGGTGGGCGGCAAGACCGGGATCAACCATCCGCTGGGCAAGAACATGGTCGGTGCGTTCTACCAGCCCAATGCCGTGCTGATCGACACCGCGACGCTCAATACCCTGCCGCCTCGCGAGCTGTCGGCGGGCCTGGCGGAAGTCATCAAGTACGGGCTGATCTGTGACGAGCCGTTCCTGACCTGGCTTGAAGAACACGTCGATGCCTTGCGCAACCTGGACCAGGTGGCGCTGACTGAAGCCATCTCCCGCTCCTGCGCGGCCAAGGCGCTGGTGGTCAATGCCGACGAGCGTGAGTCTGGCGTGCGCGCCACCTTGAATCTGGGGCACACCTTCGGCCATGCGATTGAAACCCACATGGGCTATGGTGTCTGGTTGCATGGCGAGGCCGTAGCGGCTGGCACGGTGATGGCGTTGGAGATGTCGCAACGTCTGGGCTGGATCACGGTCCAAGAGCGTGACCGTGGTATTCGCCTGTTCCAGCGCGCCGGATTGCCGGTCATTCCTCCCGAGGAAATGACCGAGGCTGATTTCCTTGAACATATGGCAATAGACAAGAAAGTGATCGATGGTCGTTTGCGTCTGGTGCTGTTGCGCCGAATGGGCGAAGCGGTAGTGACCGACGATTATCCGAAAGAGATTCTACAGGCCACGCTGGGAGCGGATTACCGCGCCCTGGCCCAGCTGAAAGGTTAACCAGATCCCGATGACTAGTTTGCATGCCGACGAGGCTTTCCTCGGCCATTACCAGTTGAGCCACGACCCTTTTGCACCACGGGTCCCCGGTTTCAAGTTTTTCCCTGCACAACGCAAGCCTGTGTTGGGGCAGTTGCACCACCTGGCGCGCTACAGCCAGTTGCTATTGGTGGTCACAGGCCCCTTGGGCAGCGGCAAGACGCTGCTGCGCCAGGCCCTGGTAGCCAGCACCAACAAGCAATCGGTGCAGAGCGTGGTGGTTTCCGCCCGTGGTGCCGGCGATGCGGCAGGCGTGTTGCGCCAGGTTGCCCAGGCGCTGGATGTGGCCAATGCCGAGCCGACCGCGATTCTCAAGCAAGTGGTGCAACTGGGTTTGACCGGCCGGGAAGTCTACCTGCTGGTGGACGATGCCGAGCAGCTCGACGAATCCGCGCTGGAGGCCTTGCTGGCCCTGGCGGCCGGTACGCCGGAAGGTCGTCCCCATGTGTTCCTGTTCGGTGAGGCGTCGCTGATTGCCGACCTGGAGCAGCTCAGTGGCGAGCAAGAGCTGTTCCACGTCATCGAATTGCAGCCCTACGAAGAAGAGGAAACCCGTGAGTACCTGGCCCAGCGCCTTGAAGGTGCGGGCCAGGGCATCGAACTTTTCTCCGCCCAGCAGATCTCTGATATTCACGAAAGCTCCGACGGCTGGCCTGGCACCATCAACCAGGTGGCCCGGGATGCGATGATCGAAGCCATGATTGCCAGCCGCTCAGCGGTTAAGCGTCCAAAGATGGGGTTCACCATGCCGAAGAAACACGTACTGGCGATTTCTGCTGTTGTCGTGGTTGCCGTTGCCGCCGCCTGGTTGATTCCAGGCCGCAGCAAGGCACCGACCGCTCCAGGCGCGCCTACCGAGCAGGCACAGTTGCCACTGGGCAAGCCCACCACCAACGGCGCACCTGCCGTTGAGTTCGCCGGTTCTGGCCAGCCTACCAACCTGCCGATGGTCGGCCAGCCGGTCATGCGTGGCCCGTTGGCAGAAGAAGCAGGTGGTATCACCGAAGGCGATGATGGCGTACCGGTAGAAGGCTCCAGCGCCACGCCTCCGACCGTCACCACCGTGGCTCCACCACCTGGCGCAACCGCAAGCCCTGCACCTGTCCCGGCGGCCAAGCCAACGCCTGCGCCGACTCAGGTCGCTACCGCCAAGCCAGTCCCGGCACCAGTGGTCAAGCCAGCGCCAGCCCCTGTGGCCAAGCCAGCTCCCGCCGTCAAACCTGCGGAAAAACCGGTCACCGTGGCCAAGGCCGCTGCCGGCAGCGGCTGGTACGGCAGCCAGCCAGCCAAGAACTACGTGGTGCAGATCCTCGGCACCAGCTCTGAAGCCAACGCCCAGGCGTTCGTGAAAGAGCAGGGCGGCGAGTACCGTTATTTCAAGAAAGTGCTCAACGGCAAGCCTCTCTACGTGATCACCTACGGCAGTTTCCCGAGCCGCGCGGCAGCCGACTCCGCTATCAAGGCCTTGCCAGCGAAGGTCCAGGCTGGTAAACCTTGGCCTCGCACTGTTGCCAGCGTTCAACAAGAACTCGCAACAACTCGCTGAAGATCCGGCGACCTTACCCAGGTCGCCCTCCCAGCACCTCAAAAAACAACAAAGCGTGCAGCCCTGAAGGCCGCGCGCTTTGTGGTGTCTGCGTTACAGTAGCTTTTGAGTAGTAGCAGTCAGAATTAAAAAAGTTTTGACTAGCACAGCATATCGCTTTAAACCTTTCATAAATGCGACATAGATTTGCGACAGTTCGTCGCCAAATTTGTGGGCGTCTGTGTCGGTGTGTACAATGACCTCCCTTTTGCCCCCGCTAAGCCGGCGTACGTTCGGCGTGGAAGGTAACCGGTTGAATTGAAAAGAAATTTGCCTCGAAATAAGAGGCAGCCTGGTGAGAAAGTGTCTATGAAAGCAGGTCTGTACCAACCCGATGAATTCAAGGATAACTGTGGTTTCGGCCTGATTGCCCATATGCAGGGCGAACCCAGTCATACCCTTTTGCAAACGGCCATCGAGGCCCTGACCTGCATGACCCACCGCGGTGGGATCAACGCTGACGGCAAGACCGGTGACGGTTGCGGCTTGCTGATTCAAAAGCCTGACCAGTTCCTGCGCGCAATCGCCAAGGAAACCTTCGGCGCCGATTTGCCCAAGCAATACGCGGTGGGCATGGTGTTCTTCAATCAGGACCCGGTAAAAGCCGAGGCCGCTCGCGAGAACATGAACCGCGAGATCCTGGCCGCTGGCCTGCAGTTGGTCGGCTGGCGCAAAGTGCCGATCGACACCAGCGTACTCGGCCGCCTGGCCCATGAGCGCCTGCCGCAGATCGAACAAGTGTTCATCGCAGGCGATGGCCTGAGCGACCAGGACATGGCGATCAAGCTGTTCACCTCCCGTCGCCGCTCGTCCGTGGCTAACGCCCTGGATAGCGACCACTACATCTGCAGCTTTTCCCACAAGACCATCATTTATAAAGGCCTGATGATGCCGGCGGACTTGACCGCCTTCTATCCAGACCTGAGCGATGAGCGCCTGCAAACCGCGATCTGCGTGTTCCACCAGCGCTTTTCCACCAACACTCTGCCGAAATGGCCGCTGGCCCAGCCATTCCGCTTCCTCGCCCACAACGGCGAGATCAACACCATCACCGGCAACCGCAACTGGGCCGTGGCCCGTCGCACCAAGTTCGCCAACGATTTGATGGACCTCGAAGAACTCGGCCCGCTGGTCAACCGCGTGGGTTCCGACTCTTCAAGCATGGACAACATGCTGGAACTGATGGTCACCGGTGGCATCGACCTGTTCCGTGGCGTGCGCATGATCATTCCGCCAGCGTGGCAGAACGTCGAGACCATGGACCCGGACCTGCGGGCGTTCTATGAGTACAACTCGATGCACATGGAGCCGTGGGACGGCCCGGCCGGCGTGGTCATGACCGATGGTCGCTACGCGGTGTGCCTGCTCGACCGCAACGGCCTGCGCCCAGCGCGTTGGGTGACCACCACCAACGGCTTCATCACCCTGGCCTCGGAAGTCGGCGTGTGGAACTACCAGCCTGAAGACGTGATCGCCAAAGGCCGCGTGGGCCCTGGGCAGATCCTTGCCGTGGACACCGAAACCGGGCAGATCCTCGACACCGATGCCATCGACAACCGCTTGAAGTCGCGTCACCCCTACAAGCAATGGCTGCGCAAGAACGCCCTGCGCATCCAGGCGACCATGGAAGACAACGACCATGGCTCGGCTTTCTATGACGTCGACCAGCTCAAGCAGTACATGAAGATGTACCAGGTCACGTTTGAAGAGCGTGATCAGGTACTGCGCCCCCTCGGCGAGCAAGGCTACGAAGCCGTCGGCTCCATGGGTGACGACACGCCAATGGCCGTGTTGTCCCAGCGCGTGCGCACGCCATACGACTACTTCCGCCAGCAGTTCGCCCAGGTGACCAACCCGCCGATCGACCCGCTGCGTGAAGCCATCGTGATGTCGTTGGAAGTGTGCCTCGGTGCCGAGCGCAATATCTTCCAGGAATCGCCAGAGCACGCGTCGCGCGTGATCCTCAGCTCGCCGGTCATTTCCCCGGCCAAGTGGCGCTCGTTGATGACCCTGGACCGCCCAGGCTTCGACCGGCAGATCATTGACCTGAACTACGACGAGAGCCTCGGCCTGGAAGCCGCTGTGCGCAACGTCGCCGATCAGGCAGAAGAAGCGGTGCGCGCCGGTCGCACCCAGATCGTGCTGACCGATCGCCATATCGCTCCAGGCAAGCTGCCGATCCACGCGTCCCTGGCCACCGGCGCGGTACACCACCGCCTGACCGAAAAAGGCCTGCGCTGCGACTCCAACATCCTCGTCGAAACCGCCACCGCCCGCGACCCGCATCACTTTGCGGTATTGATCGGCTTTGGCGCCTCGGCGGTGTATCCGTTCCTGGCCTACGAAGTGCTGGGCGACCTGATTCGTACCGGCGAAGTGCTGGGTGATCTGTACGAAGTATTCAAGAATTACCGCAAAGGCATCACCAAGGGCCTGCTGAAGATCCTGTCGAAGATGGGCATCTCCACCGTCACGTCCTACCGTGGCGCGCAGTTGTTCGAGGCCATCGGTCTGTCGGAGGAAGTTTGCGAACTGAGCTTCCGTGGCGTGCCAAGCCGCATCAAGGGCGCACGTTTCGTCGATATCGAAGCCGAACAGAAAGCCTTGGCGGCCGAAGCCTGGAGCGCGCGTAAGCCGATCCAGCAAGGTGGCCTGCTCAAGTTCGTACACGGTGGCGAATACCACGCCTACAACCCGGATGTGGTCAACACCCTGCAAGCCGCTGTGCAGCAGGGCGACTACGCCAAGTTCAAGGAATACACCGCGCTGGTGGATAACCGCCCGGTGTCGATGATCCGCGACCTGTTCCAGGTGAAAACCCTGGACACGCCGATGGACATTGCCGAGGTCGAGCCACTGGAGTCGATCCTCAAGCGCTTTGACTCCGCCGGTATTTCCCTGGGTGCCTTGTCACCTGAGGCCCACGAAGCCCTGGCTGAAGCCATGAACCGCCTGGGTGCGCGTTCCAACTCCGGCGAAGGCGGTGAAGACCCGGCGCGCTACGGCACGATCAAGAGCTCGAAAATCAAGCAGGTCGCCACTGGCCGTTTCGGGGTGACCCCGGAGTATCTGGTCAACGCCGAAGTGCTGCAGATCAAGGTGGCCCAGGGCGCTAAGCCCGGCGAGGGCGGCCAACTGCCAGGCGGCAAGGTCAACGGTCTGATCGCCAAGCTGCGTTACGCGGTGCCTGGCGTGACCCTGATCTCGCCGCCGCCACACCACGACATCTATTCGATTGAAGACTTGTCGCAGCTGATTTTCGACCTCAAGCAAGTCAATCCCAAGGCCCTGGTCTCGGTGAAACTGGTGGCAGAAGCCGGCGTGGGCACCATCGCTGCCGGCGTGGCCAAGGCCTATGCCGACCTGATCACCATCTCCGGCTACGATGGCGGCACTGGCGCATCGCCGCTGACTTCCATCAAGTACGCTGGTGCGCCGTGGGAGCTGGGCCTGGCCGAGACTCACCAGACCCTGCGCGGCAACGATCTGCGCGGCAAGGTCCGGGTACAGACCGACGGCGGCCTGAAAACCGGCCTCGACGTGATCAAGGCCGCAATCCTCGGTGCCGAAAGCTTCGGCTTCGGTACCGCGCCAATGATCGCCCTGGGCTGCAAATACCTGCGCATCTGCCACCTGAACAACTGCGCTACCGGCGTGGCGACGCAGAACGAGAAGCTGCGCAAGGATCACTACATCGGCACCGTCGACATGGTGGTGAATTTCTTCACCTACGTCGCCGAAGAGACCCGCGAGTGGCTGGCCAAGCTTGGCGTGCGCTCCCTGGAAGAGCTGATCGGTCGTACCGATCTGCTGGACATCCTCCAGGGCCAGACCGCCAAGCAGCACCACCTGGACCTGACGCCGCTGTTGGGCAGCGATCACATCCCGGCAGACAAGCCACAGTTTTGCCAGGTCGAGCGCAACCCACCGTTCGACAAAGGCCTGTTGGCCGAGAAAATGGTCGACATGGCCGGTTCCTCGATCAATGACGCCAGCGGTGGCGAGTTTGCCCTGGATATCTGCAACTGCGACCGTTCCATCGGCGCGCGGATTTCCGGCGAAATTGCACGCAAGCACGGCAACCAGGGTATGGCCAAGGCGCCGATCACTTTCCGCTTCAAAGGCACGGCCGGCCAGAGCTTCGGCGTGTGGAACGCCGGCGGCCTGCACATGTACCTCGAAGGCGATGCCAACGACTACGTGGGCAAGGGCATGACCGGCGGCAAGCTGGTTATCGTTCCGCCGGCCGGTAGCGTCTACAAGACCCAGGACAGTGCCATCATCGGCAACACCTGCTTGTACGGCGCCACCGGTGGCAAGCTGTTCGCCGCCGGGACCGCCGGTGAGCGTTTCGCCGTGCGTAACTCCGGTGCCCACACCGTGGTTGAAGGCACTGGCGATCACTGCTGTGAGTACATGACTGGAGGCTTTGTCGCGGTATTGGGCAAGACCGGTTACAACTTCGGTTCAGGCATGACCGGCGGTTTCGCCTACGTGCTGGACCAGGACAACACCTTCGTCGACAAGGTCAACCACGAGTTGGTCGAGATCCAGCGGATCAGCGGCGAAGCCATGGAGTCCTACCGGAACCACTTGCAGCACGTGCTGGACGAGTACGTCGAGGAGACCGGCAGCGAATGGGGTCGTAACCTCGCCGAGAACCTCGATGATTATCTGCGTCGTTTCTGGCTGGTCAAGCCCAAGGCTGCCAACCTGAAATCGTTGCTTTCCAGCATCCGTGCCAACCCGCAGTGATATGCGCCTGAAGAGTTTGATGAGGTTTTAACATGGCTGAACGTCTGAATAACGACTTCCAGTTCATCGATGTCGGGCGCAAAGATCCGAAGAAGAAACTGTTGCGTCAACGCAAGAAAGAGTTCGTGGAAATCTACGAACCCTTCAAACCCCAGCACTCGGCCGACCAGGCCCACCGCTGCCTGGGGTGCGGTAACCCGTATTGCGAATGGAAGTGCCCGGTGCACAACTTCATTCCCAACTGGCTGAAATTGGTGGCCGAGGGCAACATCCTCGCCGCCGCCGAACTGTCGCACCAGACCAATACCTTGCCGGAAGTGTGCGGCAGGGTGTGCCCGCAGGATCGTCTGTGCGAGGGTGCCTGCACCCTCAACGACGGTTTCGGCGCGGTGACCATCGGTTCGGTGGAGAAGTACATCACCGACACCGCGTTCGCCATGGGCTGGCGCCCGGACATGTCCAAGGTCAAGCCGACCGGCAAGCGTGTCGCGATCATCGGCGCAGGCCCGGCGGGCCTGGGTTGTGCCGACGTGCTGGTACGTGGCGGCGTGACCCCGGTGGTGTTCGACAAGAACCCGGAAATCGGTGGCCTGCTGACCTTCGGCATCCCCGAGTTCAAGCTGGAAAAGACCGTGCTGAGCAATCGCCGCGAAGTCTTCACCGGCATGGGCATTGAGTTTCGCCTGAACACCGAAATCGGCAAAGACGTGACCATGGAGCAGTTGCTCGAAGAATACGATGCGGTATTCATGGGCATGGGCACCTACACCTATATGAAGGGCGGCTTCGCCGGTGAGGACCTGCCGGGCGTGTATGACGCGCTCGACTTCCTGATCGCTAACGTCAACCGCAACCTGGGCTTTGAAAAATCCCCGGAAGACTTCATCGACATGAAGGGCAAGAAGGTCGTGGTGCTGGGCGGTGGCGACACCGCGATGGACTGCAACCGTACGTCGATCCGCCAGGGCGCCAAGTCGGTGACCTGTGCCTATCGTCGTGACGAAGCCAACATGCCGGGCTCGCGCAAAGAGGTGAAAAACGCCAAGGAAGAAGGCGTGAAATTCCTCTACAACCGCCAGCCGATTGCCATTGTGGGTGAAGATCGCGTCGAAGGCGTGAAGGTGGTCGAGACCCGTCTCGGCGAGCCGGACGCCCGTGGCCGCCGCAGCCCCGAGCCGATCCCGGGTTCCGAAGAGATCATCCCGGCCGACGCCGTGGTCATCGCTTTCGGCTTCCGTCCAAGCCCGGCGCCGTGGTTCGAGCAGTTCCAGATCCAGACCGACAGCCAGGGCCGCGTTGTAGCCCCGGAACAAGGCCAGTACAAGCACCAGACCAGCAACCCGAAGATCTTCGCCGGTGGCGATATGGTGCGCGGTTCGGACCTGGTAGTTACCGCGATCTTCGAAGGCCGCAACGCCGCCGAAGGCATCCTGGACTACTTGCAGGTCTAATACCGATCCCCAGCTGCAATGGGATCAAAAATGTGGGAGCGGGCTTGCTCGCGAATACGGTGTAACAGTGACTAGATATGTCCACTGACAACCCGCATTCGCGAGCAAGCCCGCTCCCACATTTGTTTTGCGGCGCTTTCATGTCCGCGACAAATTGACCCGATAGACAAAAGGCTGACCTGCAACCGTGCCTTTTGCGTCCGGCTCTGAGAAAATGCCCGCACTTTTTTTGCGGATGCCGACATGACTGCCCTCAAGAACGACCGTTTCCTTCGTGCCCTGCTCAAGCAACCTGTAGACGTCACCCCTGTGTGGATGATGCGTCAAGCCGGTCGCTACCTGCCGGAATACCGCGCCAGCCGCGCCAATGCGGGCGATTTCATGAGCCTGTGCATGAATCCGGAGTTCGCCTGCGAAGTCACGATGCAGCCGCTGGACCGCTATCCACAACTGGATGCGGCCATCCTCTTCTCCGATATCCTGACCATCCCTGACGCCATGGGCCAAGGCCTGTACTTTGAAACCGGCGAAGGCCCGCGTTTCAAGAAAGTGGTCAGCACCCTGGCCGATATCGAAGCCCTGCCGATTCCTGATCCACACAAAGACCTCGGTTATGTGATGGATGCCGTCAGCACCATCCGCCGCGAGCTCAATGGCCGCGTGCCGCTGATCGGCTTCTCTGGCAGCCCGTGGACCCTGGCCACCTACATGGTCGAAGGCGGTTCGTCGAAAGATTTCCGCAAGACCAAGGCCATGCTCTACGACAACCCACAAGCCATGCACTTGCTGCTGGACAAGCTGGCACAGTCGGTCATTTCCTACCTCAACGGCCAGATCATGGCCGGCGCGCAAGCGGTGCAGATCTTCGATACCTGGGGCGGCAACCTGTCGGCGGCGGCGTACCAGGAGTTCTCCCTGGCCTACATGCGCAAAATCGTCAGCGGCCTGATCCGCGAACACGAAGGCCGCAAAGTGCCGGTGATCATGTTCACCAAGGGCGGCGGCCTGTGGCTGGAAAGCATTGCCGACGCCGGTGCCGACGCGCTGGGCCTGGACTGGACCTGCGACCTGGGCGAAGCCCGTCGCCGTGTGGGTAACCAAGTGGCCCTGCAAGGCAACATGGACCCGACCGTGCTCTACGCCAAGCCGGAGGCGATCCGTACCGAAGTCGGTCGCATCCTCGCCAGCTACGGCAAAGGCAGTGGCCACGTGTTCAACCTCGGCCATGGCATCACCCCGGAAGTGAACCCGGAGCATGCTGGCGCGTTCCTGCGGGCGGTGCATGAGTTGTCGGCGCAGTATCACGAATAACACGCAAAACACATGTGGGAGATTCTATGTTGCAGGGAAACCCTGCAACCTTAAATTCGGCTGATATTCGCTCTGGTTTTTCATCAGCGCGAATGCCACCCGGCAGAGCTTGCGGGCGAGGATCACCAGGGCTTGGGTCTTTGCCAATCCTCGGGCCAGGTAGGACTCGTAATAGGGTTTCCAGGTCGGCGATCGGCTAGCGGCCATTGCTGCGTTGTGAGCAAGGCGCCGTAACTCCGAATCGCCCTTTTTACTCAGGTGCCGAGGACCGGCCTTCTTTCCGGAGTCTTTTGGTCTCAGATCCATCCCCAAGAAAGCGATGAATGCATCGCCACTGGCGAAATGGCCACGCATGAAGGCTGTCGCTAGACCCGTAGCCGTAAGATCACCAACCCCTTCAATGGCTTTGCAGCGCTTGATGTTTTCGGTGATGCCTGCCTCTTTGCTGACTTTGTGCAGCAACTTCTGAATGACCAGCTCAGCTTGTTTGAAGGACTTTAACTGCTGGGCCAATTCGTCCTTCAAAAGCGGTTCGCCCGACCAACTCAGCGTTAGGCTCACGCGCAAGTTGATAAGCTCTGCACGTCGGTGCAGTAAGCTTTTCAATAGCTTATAAGCCTGCGGAGGTGGGCTCCAGAGCCGCAGCCGTTCCTGCTCGCTGCTCAGGTAGCGCGCCAGCAAACGCGCATCGCAAGGGTCTGTTTTCGCCCGTTGGCCAATGCTTTCGCGGTAATGGCTCAACCGATAAGCGTCTACAACGTAAACCCGATGTCCCATTTCATGGGCGAGTTCAGCTGTGTCCAAGTGGTAAGTGCTGGTGGCTTCCAGGGCAATTGAGCTGTTGGCAGGTAGCGTTTTGAGCCAGCGGCCAAGAGCATCGCGGTCGTTGGTAATGGTTTGAATGGCTTTGAGGTCTTCGCGGTAGGCGACGACGTCGGCCTTGGCCACATCGATACCCAGAACCGTTGGTGAAGTAAGGATTGTCATAACAAATCCTCGGAGCTAGTGTTTAAGGGCTTGTCGGGGTCTACCCCAGCGCTGGCTTGCCTCTATCGTCGGTTTTCCCGATGAATTCCTTATCGGCGCTTGGGGTAGAAAGGGCGGGACGAGAAGTCTCCCACGGTCCGTACTGGCTAGAGTCGGAATCGGGCTTTTAGTCACCGCCCACCCCTTCAAGTTTAAACATACAAGCGGG
>NZ_CVTS01000008.1:0-60649 GCF_900004755.1 Pseudomonas sp. 25 R 14
CAACGGCAGTTGCTCAAGGCCCTGAACCTGCGTGGGCATGCGGCGATGCACAGCATCAAGGTCGATACCCCGCAGGACAAGACCTGGCGTGAAGGCAAGCTGCCCGACGCCCTGCACAAGGCGCGCGCCCATCCGCAATGGTCGTCGCTCAACCCTCACCCAAGGTTGAGCCAGGCCGAACGCCAGGAACAGATCGAAGCCCTGGCCCAGCGCCTGGACGAGGCTTAAGCCGCCAGCAGTTGCCGGGCCTTGGCCTTCAGCACCTCAAGGTCCAGCACCGGCACGTGCATGTCCTTGGCCTGTTCATCCCAGTGGCGCATGCGCAGGCTCACCGCGCACAGCGGATCCTGCTCGAACGCTCGGGCCTCATCGGCCGTCATCACCCCGCCCTGGTAACCCAGGGTACGGCGGCTGGCCTCGCTCAAACGGTCGTAATAGTCCGGCTGGCTGAAGGTCAGGTAGCGCTTGGCCTGTACGTGATATTCCACCAATTTTGCCAGGCGCTCACTGAAGCCGGCGCGCCGCAGATAGTCGGCGCCCAGGCGTTCATGGCTGACTACGCCGTAGCCGCCCATGTTCTCGCCACCCTGGCCGCAGATATGCCCGATATCGTGGAAGAACGCCGCCAGCACCACTTCGTCGTCGAAGCCCTCGGCCATGGCCAATTGCGCGGCCTGGGACATATGCTCGATCTGCGACACCGGCTCGCCAATGTAGTCGGCTGCGCCATGCCGTTCGTACAAGGCAAAGACTTGCGCGATAACGTGTTCAGCTTGCATCACACTTCCCCCCACAGCTCAGTGATATTGCGCTCGGCCATCGCCGGCCCCACGCTCATGCCTACGCCCGTATGCATCAAGGCCACGCTCACGCCATCTGCAGCGCGCAGGAACGAAAACGGCCCCGGCCCACGGGAACCATAGACGCCCTGCCAGCGTTCCACGACCTGAATCTGGCAACCCAGGGTCTGTTCTGCCAGCTCGATCATCCAGTTGTCCACCTGTTCGGCATTGAACGGTGACGGATCGCTGCCGTAATGGTGGGAGTCGCCGATGATCAACTCGCCATACGGTGTCGGGCTGATCAGCAGGTGGATGCCGTGTTCATGCAGGTGCGGCACATCCCGCAGGATCTGCGCCTGCACTGGCGCCGCTTCCGGCAAGTCGGCAAAAGCGCCGTAGTGCACGCAACTCAGGCCTGTCAGCAACGCATGTTGCAGGTTCAGGTCGACCTTGGGCCGGGCACGGAGCATTTGCAGGTGGCAGATCTGCGGGTTGAGTTCGGCGATCTGCTCGGCCAACAGGGTCTGGTAGTCGTGGCCGGAGCAGACAATGATCTGCTCGCCGCGAAAACTCCCGGCGGTGCTGTGCAGTTGGCCGGGTTCGATATCACGCACCAGGGTGGAGAAGTGGAATTCCACCTTGAGTTCGCGGCACAGGTAGTTGATCAGCGCAGGGAGGGCTTCGCGTGAATACAGCTGCTGATCGTCCAGGCCGTGCAAGGCTGCGCGATGATGGCGAAACTGGCCGCCATACAGATCATTCATCGCAGCGCCTTGCAGCAGGTTGACGCGGTAACCGTATTCCTCGGCGCGACCGGCGCAAAACGCTTCCAGCAAGTGTTCTTCAGCTTCGGTGCGGGCAAACAGGTAGGAGCCATTGCGCTTGAGTTGCAGGTTCGCCAGTTGTGCCCATTGCCCCCAGATATCACGGCTTTGCCGGGCCAGGTCGAGCATCGGGCCTGGTGGTTGGCCGGTGACCAGCGCCTGGCCGAAGTTACGCACCGAGGCGCCCAGGGGCGTGGCCGTGCGTTCGAAGACCTTGACCTTGAGGCCGCGCTTGGCGGCGGCGTAAGCGTGGGACAGGCCGAGGATGCCGGCGCCGATGATCAGTAGGTCAGTGTGGTGTGTCATGGTGTTCGCCCCCTGTAGGAGCGAGCTTGCTCGCGAAAAACCTGAGGGCGCAGCGTGCATTCTGACTGCCCGCGTTATCGTTCACGTTCTTCGCGAGCAAGCTCGCTCCTACAGTGTTAGCAACGGTTGAAGTTATTGTTTTTCCGACTTGCCGTCATAGCGCTTGCGCCACTCAGTCAGGATGTTATCGCGGTTTTTCGAGGCCCAGGCAAAGTCGTTCTTGATCAGCCGTTGCTCGTAGTCCGCCGGCAGCTCGGTCTGCGGCTTGGCAATACCCGGCTGGGCCAGGACCGCGAAGTTTTCCTTGTACAGCTCCATCGCAGCAGGACTTGCAGAGAAGTCGGCGAGTTTCTGCGCCGCTTCCTGATGCGCGGTTCCTTTGATCACGGCGGTGGCTTCAATGTCCCAGCCCAGGCCTTCCTTGGGCAAAACGATATCCAGCGGCGCGCCCTGGCGCTTCAACTGCACCGCTGGGTATTCAAAGGAAATCCCGATCGGGAACTCACCGGAGGCCGCCAACTTGCACGGCTTGGAGCCGGAGTGCACGTACTGGCCGATGTTCTGGTGCAGATCATCCATGTACTGCCAGCCCTGCTTCTCGCCGAAGGTCTGCAACCAGGCGCTGACGTCGAGGAAACCGGTGCCGGACGATGCCGGGTTCGGCATGACGATCTTGCCCTTGTACTCGGGCTTGGTCAGGTCCTGCCAGCTGATCGGCTTGCTCAGGCCCTGCTTTTCGGCTTCGACGGTGTTGAAGCAGATAGTCGCGGCCCACACGTCCATGCCGACCCAGGCCGGCGGGTTGGCGGCGTCGCGGTAGTTCTTGCCGATCTTGTCCAGATCCTTGGGCGCGTAGCTTTGCAGCATGCCTTGCTGATCGAGGATCGCCAGGCTGGACGCCGCCAGGCCCCATACCGCGTCGGCTTGCGGGCGGGCTTTTTCCGCCAGCAGCTTGGCAGTGATGATCCCGGTGGAGTCACGCACCCACTTGATCTCGACGTCCGGGTTGGCCGCTTCGAAGGCTTTTTTGTAGGTCTTCAACTGCTCGGCTTCGAGGGCCGTGTACACGGTCAACTCGGTTTTTGCGGCAAAGGCATTCAGGCTGAACGCGGTGAGCACAGCAGCGGCGAGGGCCAGGGGCTTGAACATGGTGCGTTTCCTTGTGTGGGGCAGAGTTATTGACCGGGCGCGGTTTGGCGCCAGGCCTGGGAGCGGCGCAACAAGCCGCGTGAGGCCCACGCCAGCAGCAGCGAGACGCCGGCTGAAGTGAACAGAATCAAGGTCGACATGGCCGCCGCGCCGCCAACATTGCCGGCGTCGTCCATGTTCAACACGGCGACTGCGGCGAGGATGGTGTCGGGGCTGTAGAGAAAGATCGCCGCCGAGACGGTGGTCATCGCCGAGACAAACAGGTAGCGCAGGATGTCCAACAGCGCCGGCAGGCAGATCGGCACGGTGACCCGCAGATAGTGGCGGTACAACGGCGCCTTGAGCGACAGCGCAGCGGCTTCGAACTCGGCGTCGAGTTGGCGCAGGGCGGTCGTGGCGGTCATTTGCGCAGTGGTCAAATAGTGAGCAATGGTGCATACCACCAACAGCGTCATGCTCCCGTAGAGCACATGCAGCGGGTTGCCATTGAGGTTGAAAAAGAACACATAGCCCAGGCCCAGCACCAAGCCCGGTACCGCCATCGGCACAAAACTGAGCATGCGCAGCGCCAGGTTGAGGCCTTTTTGCCCCTTGGTCTTTTCCATCAGGTAAGCGCCGGTGAAGATCAGCACACTGCCGATCAGTGCGGTGCAGATCGCCATGGTCAAACTGTTGCGATAGGCCAGCCAGCCGCCGCCGGCGGTGTCGTTGAACTGGTAGTGGTTGAGCGACAGCGACAGGTTGTACGGCCAGAACTTCACCAGCGACGAATACACCGCCATGCCGAATACCAGCAGCAACACCGCGCAGATCAGCAGCACAATCGCCAGGTAGCAACCATCCCGCAGGCGCGACGGCGCCGGCTGGAACACTTGGGCGCGGCCACTCATGGAGTCGCCGTGGCGCCGGCGCAGCCAGGTATCCACCGCGAAACTGAGCAGCGCCGGCAGCAGCAACACCATGCCGATCAGGGCGCCGCGACCGAACTGCTGCTGGCCAACCACCGCCTTGTAGGCTTCCAGCGCCAGCACTTGATAGTCGCCGCCCACCACCACGGGCACGCCGAAGTCGGTGATGGTCAGGGTGAATACCAGGCAGAACGCGGCGAACACGGCCTGACGCGTCGCCGGCCAGGTGATGCTGCGAAACGCCCGGGCCGGGCTGGCGCCCATGCTCGACGCGGCATCGAACAGCCGCGCATCCGCCAGGGACAGCGCCGACAGCAGGATCATCAGCGCATGGGGAAAGGTGTAGATCACTTCACCGAGGACAATGCCCCAGAAGCCGTAGATGTTGTCTGACAGCAGGCCGCGCAACATGCCCTGGTTGCCGAACAGATACACCAGGGCGATGCCCGGCAACATCGAGGGCGCCATCAGCGGCAGCAATGACAGACCACGCCAGAGCGTCTTTCCGGGGATCAGCGTGCGTTGCAGCGCGTAGGCAAACAGATAGGCCAGCGGTACGACGATGGCCGCAACGCTGAGGGAAACCTTGAGGCTATTGCCCAGCAGCCAGTGGAAGTTGGCGCTGGTCAGCAGTTCGCGCGCCGCCACCAGCCCGCCGCCCTGCCCGTCTTCAGCGCTGAAGCCGCGCCAGAAGATCGCCAGCAACGGCAACAACACGGCGATGCCCAACAGGCACAGCAGCAGCAACTTGCCGCCCACTACAAAGATGCGGTCGCCGATTTCGGCACGGGAAACCTGGCGAGCCACGCGGTCGGGTATCGGCAGGGTCATGTCAGCGGCCATCTCAGGCAAACACCTGCAGGCTGCGCGGTGGCAGCGCGACCCAGATATCCTGGGCGCCCAGGCGCGGCATGGCTTCCGGCGCCAGTTCGGCGAGCATGGGGTGACCGGGCAACTGGTCCAGCTCGAAACTCATGCGGCAACGGTTGCCGAGGAAGGTGATCTCGCGGACCTTGGCCGGGAACAGGTTTTCTTCATGCACCGGCGGGTTGACGCTGATCGCTTCCGGCCGACAGAACAGGCGGCCCGACGCGGCTTTACCGCAGTCATCGGCCAGGCGCACATTCATCCCACCGACCTGGGCGTGGCTGGCGCTGTTGCGGCTGAACGGCAGCCAGTTGCCCTGGCCGACAAACTCGGCCACGAATGGGGTGGCCGGGCGGTCGTAAATCTCTTGAGGAGTGGCGTACTGCTCAACCTTGCCGTTGTTCATCACAGCGATGCGGTCGGCCATCAGCATGGCTTCGTCCTGGTTGTGGGTGACCATCAAGGTGGTGATGCCCAGGCGGCGTTGCAGCTGGCGCAGTTCGGTACACAGGTGCTCGCGCACCCGGGCGTCGAGGGCCGACATCGGTTCATCCAGCAGCAACAGCGACGGGGCCGGCGCCAGGGCGCGGGCCAGGGCGACCCGTTGCTGCTGGCCACCGGACAGTTGGCCGGGGTATTTCTTTTCGCTGCCGGTCAGGCCGACCAGTTCCAGCATCTGCGCCACGCGCTTGCGCACTTCATCGCGGCCGCTGCCGGTCAGGCCATAGCCGATGTTGGCCTCGACGCTGAGGTTGGGAAACAGCGCGTAGGACTGGAACAGGATGCCGTAGTCCCGCGCCTGCGGTGCCAGTAGGGAAACATCGCGATCACCCAGGTACAACTCGCCGCTGTCCTGGCGTTCCAGGCCGGCGATGCAGCGCAGCAGAGTGGTCTTGCCACAGCCCGAGGGGCCGAGCAGGCACACCAGTTCACCGGCGTCGACATCCAGGGACACATGGTCCAGGGCGGTAAAGGCGCCAAAGCGCTTCTGGATACCACGCACCTTCATCGGCGCGCCGGGGTTGAGCTGGGCTGTGTGCATGGTGACACCTCATCGAACGGATGAAGGCCATGCTAGGGAGCAAATGCGTCCCTGTTGTGGCAGGAAGGCAAAAGCGGGTGATAGTGGTATTGGTGGATTTGGGTAGGGTTGCGGAGTTGTGGTGACTGGCCTGGCGTTATCGCGGGCAAGCCCGCTCCCACATTTGGGGCTGTGAATACATTCAAATGTGGGAGCTGGCTTGCCTGCGATGGCGATTTCAAAGCCACCAACACCCTCAGAGTGGCGACATTTCCTGCGCCAACCCCAGAAACGCCGCCGGCAGCCGCGCACCTTTGCGCTCCTTGAGGCAATACAGGTACTCCGGAATCTGCGGCGCATTCTCGATGGTCAGCACCCGCAACTGTGGATCATGGGGCACTTCCTGGCGGGCAATGATGCTGATGCCGATATTGCGCAACACCGCCTCGCGGATCGACTCACGGCTGCCGATTTCCAGCAGCGGCCCATAACTCACGCCCGCGCCAGCGAGCATTTCTTCAGTCAGGCGCCGCGTGGTAGAGCCTGCCTCACGCATCAACAAGGTATGCCCGGCCAATGCACTGAGTGGCACATGCTCCAACACCGCCAACGGATGATTGCGATGCACCGCCAGCACCAGCGGGTCGGTACCCAGCACCCGGCGGATCAGGCGAGGATCTTCCAGCAGTTGCGATGAGGCCGCGACGTCCACCCGGTAGTCATCCAGGGCTTCAAGCACCTGCTGGGAGTTGCCGATTTCCACTGAGACTTCCACCTGCGGCAGCCGCTCGCGGAAGGTCTTGACCAGATCGAGGATGTAATAAGGCGCGGTGGCGGCAATTCTCAGGGTGCCCTGGACCTGGCCGCTGTTGCGCAGGAAAAACTCGATATCCGCTTCCTGCTGCAACAACGCCTTGACCATCGGCAACAGCCGCGCGCCCTCGTCGCTGACGGTGAGGCGGCGGCCACCGCGATAGAACAGCTCAACCGAGTACTGGCTTTCCAGATGGCGAATCTGGGTGGTCACCGTGGGCTGGCTCAGGCCGAGTTTTTTCGCCGCCTGGGTAATGCTGCCCAGGCGGGCGACCATGTAAAACGCCTTCAGCTCGGCACTCAGCACACCACCCTCTCATCGACTATTTGCGCAACAGGCGCAGACCATTGAAAACCACCAGCAGGCTCACGCCCATGTCGGCGAAGACTGCCATCCACATAGTGGCCATGCCCAGGAAGGTGACCGCAAGGAAGATCGCCTTGATCACCAGCGCCAGGGCGATGTTCTGCTTGAGGATACTCGACGTTTGTCGCGACAAGCGTATGAATGCCGGAATCTTGCGCAAATCGTCGTCCATCAGCGCCACGTCGGCGGTCTCGATGGCGGTGTCAGTGCCAGCGGCGGCCATGGCAAAGCCAATCTCGGCGCGGGCCAGGGCCGGGGCGTCGTTGATGCCATCGCCGACCATGCCGACCCGGTGGTTTTTGCCGTACAGATCCTCGATGGCCTTGAGCTTGTCGGTGGGCAGCAAATCGCCCTGGGCCTGGTCGATCCCCACCTGGGCGGCAATTGCCTGGGCGGTGTGGGTGTTGTCGCCAGTGAGCATCAGGGTCTTGATGCCCAACTCGTGCAACTGCTGGATGGCTTCGCGGCTGCTGTCCTTGACCGTGTCGGCCACGGCGAACAGCGCCATTGGGCCGGACTTGTCCAACAGCAACACCACGGACTT
Organism: Pseudomonas sp. 25 R 14; assembly: GCF_900004755.1. NCBI lineage: Bacteria > Pseudomonadati > Pseudomonadota > Gammaproteobacteria > Pseudomonadales > Pseudomonadaceae > Pseudomonas > Pseudomonas sp. 25 R 14. The sequence continues at coordinate 7,582 of NZ_CVTS01000008.1, forward strand.
GCCTTGTTTCTCCAGGGCGAAGAGTTTTTCTTCAAGGGCTGGCGAGCACAGGCCCAGCTCTTCCACCAGGCGGTGGTTGCCCAGGTGATAGACCTCGCCGTTGATTTCGCCACGGACCCCGCGCCCGGCCAGGGCCTCGAAGTTATCCACAGCGAGCAGCGCCAGGTTTTTATCCACAGCCGCGTTGGCGATGGCCAGCGATACCGGGTGATCGGAGCGCCCGGCAAGGCTGGCGGCCAAGGCTGGGGCATTGTCATTGGCGGACAGCGCCAGGTAGTCGGTCTGGACCGGCTTGCCATGGGTGATGGTGCCGGTCTTGTCCAGGGCCAGGTAGTCGAGCTTGTAACCAGCCTCCAGGTACACACCGCCCTTGATCAGGATGCCTTTGCGCGCCGCCGCGGCCAGGCCGCTGACGATGGTCACCGGGGTGGAAATCACCAGGGCGCATGGGCAGGCAACCACCAGCAGCACCAGCGCACGGTAGATCCAGTCGAACCACACCCCGCCCATGAACAGCGGCGGAATCAATGCCACGCCCAAGGCAAACAGGAACACCGCCGGGGTGTAGATTTTCGAGAAGCTGTCGACAAAGCGCTGGGTCGGCGCCCGCGAGCCCTGGGCCTGCTCCACCGCATGGATGATGCGCGCCAGGGTGGAGTTGTTAGCGGCGGCGGTCACCCGGTATTCCAGGGAACCGGCTTGGTTGATGGTGCCGGCGAACACTTTGTCGCCCACGGTCTTTTCAATCGGCAGGCTTTCCCCGGTGATCGGTGCCTGGTCGATGGTGGATTGGCCCGCGGTGACTTCCCCGTCCAGGCCAATGCGCTCACCGGGGCGTACCCGCACGATGGCGCCCAGTTCAATGACTTTGACCTCCTGTTCGACCCAGCTACCGTCAGCCAAGCGCACCGTGGCCCGCTCCGGTGTCATCTGCATCAAGCCGCTGATGGCATTACGCGCACGGTCCAGGGACTTGGCTTCGATCAACTCGGCCACGGTGAACAGGAACATCACCATGGCCGCTTCTGGCCACTGGCCGATCAGGATCGCACCGGTAACAGCGATGCTCATCAGCGCGTTGATGTTCAGATTGAGGTTCTTCAGGGCAATCCAACCCTTTTTGTAGGTCGTGAGGCCGCCACTGAGGATCGACACCAGCGCCACCAGAGCCACCACCCAAGTCGGCGCGGCGTTGGTGAAATGGATCACCTCCGCTGCCAGCGCGCCGACACCGGACAGGGCCAGCGGCCACCAGGGCTTCTTGGCCGCAGGTTCGGCGGCAGGCGCACCCTCTTCGATCGGATCGGCCTGCATGCCCAAGGACTTGATGGCTTCAATGATCGGCGCGGTGCTCGGCAGGTCGTGGGTCACGCCGAGGATGCGGTTGATCAGGTTGAATTCCAGCTGCTGCACACCGGCCAGCTTGCCCAGTTTGTTCTGGATCAGCGTTTGCTCGGTGGGACAGTCCATGGCTTCGATGCGGAAGGTGCTCAGCCGCGCGTTGGCGCTAGGCGCTTCGGTCAACGTCACCAGGGATGGCGCAGCCGCGCCGGAACAGCAGGAGCCGCCATGATCGTGCTTTTGCACAGGCTGCAGTTTTTCGCCGTGATCATGATCGTGGTCGTGGTCATGCTTATGCGGGGTGTGAATGGAATCGCTCATTGTGTCGCGTCCGTGAAGGTGCCTGTTGCCAAGTAAAGACCCTGTAGCCACTATAGGGTCAAGCACCCTTTTGGAGATTGCTGCGATGAAGATCGGCGAACTGGCAAAACTGACCGACTGCCCGGTAGAAACCATCCGTTATTACGAGAAGGAAGGCCTGTTGCCGCCGCCTGCGCGCAGTGAGGGCAACTACCGCCTGTACACCCAGGCCCACACCGAGCGGCTGACCTTTATCCGCAACTGCCGCAGCCTGGACATGACCCTGGAAGAGATCCGCAGCCTGCTGGGCCTGCGCGACAGCCCCCAGGACCAGTGCGAAAGCGTCAATGCCCTGATCGACGAGCATATCCATCACGTCAAGGCGCGGATCGATGGGTTGTTGGCGTTGCAGACGCAACTGCTCGACCTGCGCCAGCGCTGTGGCGAAGGGCCGGAGATTGATCAGTGTGGGATTTTGCAGCGGCTGGAAGTCAGCGGGAGTGTGGCGACCAGTGAGGCGGAGCATTCACATGTCGGTAGAAGCCATGGCCATTAACTAATGTGAACGCCAACCAAATGTGGGAGCGGGCTTGCCCGCGATAGCGGTGGACCAGTCAATTAAGATGTCGACTGATACACCGCTATCGCGGGCAAGCCCGCTCCCACATTTTTTGACCGCGTTTAGATCAGACCGCCATCGGCGCGGTCATCGGCGCATGGTGCTCATAGCCTTCCAGCGAGAAGTCGCCCGGCTCGATCAACTCCAGCCACTCCGGCTGGTATACACCGGTCTTGGCAAACTCCGGCACGCGGTCGCTGATCACCAGCTTGGGCGCAGCGAATGGCTCGCGCTTGAGCTGCTCGTTGAGCATGTCCAGATGGTTTTCGTAGACGTGGGCATCACCGATGAAATAGGTGAACCAGCGCGGCGTGTAGCCGGTCAGGCGGCCGATCAGGCTCAGCAGCGCAGCACCTTCGGTCAGGTTGAACGGCGTGCCCAGGCCCAGGTCGTTGGAGCGGATGTAGAGGGTCAGGGAAATCTCCCGGGTCTCGACATTCGGGTGGAACTGGTACAACAAGTGGCACGGCGGCAGGGCCATTTCATCGAGTTGGGCGCAGTTCCAGCCGTGGAACAGGATGCGGCGGCTGCCCGGGTCCTTGATGATGGTGTCGACACACTGGCGTATCTGGTCGATGGCCTTGTACAGCACCACGTAGGCCTGGCCGTCTTCCTCGCCTTCGGCGATCTGGCGATAGCCTTGGGCCAGGGTCTGCTCGATAGCGGCCTGGTTGCTCAGCGGGATCTGCTTGTACGCCGGCCACTTGCGCCATTGCACACCGTAGATTTCACCCAGGTCGTCATCGCCCTGGCGGAACGGGTTGGCCAGCCACTGTGCGTTTTCGTTGGCGTTCTGGTCCCACACCTTGCAGCCCAGGGCGCGAAACTCGGCAGCATTGTTCACCCCGCGCAAAAAGCCGCACATCTCGCCGATCGCCGACTTGAAGGCCATTTTGCGGGTGGTGATGGCCGGGAAACCTTCCTGCAGGTCAAAGCGCAACATCGCACCGGGGAAGCTGATGGTGTTCACGCCAGTGCGGTTGGCCTGCTTGGTGCCATTGTTGATGACGTGGGAAACCAGCTCTAGATATTGCTTCATGTCATTACCTGTATCGGTGAAGCCGAGGCCCATGAGCCTCGGCGTTCGAATTTATAGCGCGGTGTTCTTGATCGCCTGCGGGCGATTGTAAGCCCACCAGAGCATGCCCAGGCCTGCCAGAATCATCGGAATGCTGAGAACCTGACCCATGGTCAGCCAACCGAACGCCAGGTAACCCAACTGCGCATCCGGCACCCGCACAAACTCGACGATGAAACGGAAGATCCCGTAGAACAGGGCAAACATCCCCGACACCGCCATGGTTGGCCGTGGTTTGCGCGAGAAGATGTAGAGGATCAGGAACAGCGCCACGCCCTCAAGGGCGAACTGATACAACTGCGACGGATGACGCGGCAATTGCGCCGGATCGCTGAACGGCGGGAACACCATGGCCCACGGCACGTCGGTCGGCTTGCCCCACAATTCGGCGTTGATAAAGTTACCGATACGCCCGGCACCCAGGCCAATCGGCACCATTGGCGCGACGAAGTCCATCAACTGGAAGAATGACTTGCCGTTGCGCCGGCCAAACCACCAGGCCGCGAGCATTACACCGATAAAGCCGCCGTGGAATGCCATGCCGCCCTTCCACACCTCGAAAATCAGGGTCGGGTTGGCCAGGTACGCGCTGAGGTCGTAGAACAGCACATAGCCCAGGCGTCCGCCAACGATCACGCCCATGGACATCCAGAACACCATGTCGGAGAGCTTTTCCTTGGTCCAGGTCGGGTCGAAGCGGTTCAGGCGCCGGGAAGCCAGCAGCCAGGCACCGCCGATGCCGATCAGGTACATCAAGCCGTACCAGTGGATTTTCAGCGGACCGATGGCCAGGGCCACCGGGTCGATCTGCGGGTAAGGCAGCATTGCGACTCCTCGTTAAATCATTCGTTAGTGCGCACGGACCATGCCGGTGGGCGATTAAGCCTGCGTTACAGCAGTTCGATCAAATGAAGAAGTTCGCCCCCACGCCAAGCAGCCTGGCATGTTAACGGATGGGAGGCATCTGGCCCAACTTCGATACGATGGATAGCCGGCGGCTCTATGGGTAGAGTGGGCAAAAACACAGAGGTAATACCTTATGTGCCTGATTGTTTTCGCCTGGCGGCCGGGCCATGCCCAGCCGCTGATCGTCGCGGCCAACCGTGATGAGTTCTACGCCCGGCCCAGCCTGCCCCTGGCCCAGTGGCCGGATGCACCGCAGGTTTATGCCGGCCGCGACCAGGAAGCGGGCGGGACCTGGCTGGGGGTCGGCGCCGATGGACGGTTCGCCGCGCTGACCAATATCCGCAACCCGCACCAGCCACCGGCGCGCAAGTCCCGTGGCGAGCTGGTAGCGCGCTTTCTCAACGGGTCACTGCCAATTGACGACTATTTAGCCGATGTTAACGGCAGATCAATTGAATATGCCGGGTTCAACCTGTTGATCGGGACGCGGGACGCGTTGTGGCATTACAACGCCAATGAGTCGACGCCCACGCAACTGATGGCCGGGGTCTATGGGTTATCCAATGCCGGGCTGGATACGCCGTGGCCGAAACTGCTCAAGGCCAAGGCCGCGCTGGCCGAAGTGTTGGACGATCCGCAGCCTGAAGCCTTGCTGGGAATTTTGAGCGACCCGCAGACCGCCCCCTTTGCCGAGCTGCCGGATACCGGGGTGGGGCTGGCGACGGAGAGCCTGTTGTCGAGTGTGTTTATCGCCAGCCCCAGTTATGGGACGCGAGCGAGTACCGCGCTGATTGTGCATGCCGATGGGACGCGGCGGATGGTGGAACGTAGCTTCGGGCCCCATGGTGGGCGACTCGGCGAGGTAGACATCAACCTGTAGGCGCGAGCTTGCTCGCGCCTACAGGGTTTTCGTCGCGGTCGGATTGATCATCCGCGCCAACCCCAGGCTTTTCAGGGCCAGTTGCAGCGAGCTGTGGATAACTTGCGGGTTGTCGATGGTCATCAACTCCGCCAGCAGTTCCTTGGCCTTGCTCAGGTTAATCTGGCGCAGCATCCACTTGACCTTCGGCAAGTTGGTGGCGTTCATCGACAGGCTGTCAAAGCCCATGGCCATCAACAGCACCGCCGCCGCCGGATCACCGGCCATTTCCCCGCAGATACTCACCGGCTTGCCTTCGGCATGGGCATCGCGCACTACATGTTGCAGGGCTTGCAACACCGCCGGGTGCAGGTAGTCGTAGAGGTCGGCCACCCGAGGGTTGTTGCGGTCCACGGCCAGCAGGTATTGGGTCAGGTCGTTGGAGCCCACCGACAGGAAGTCCACCTGCCGCGCCAGTTCCTTGGCCTGGTACACCGCTGCCGGGATTTCGATCATCACGCCAATTGGCGGCATCGGTACATCGGCACCTTCGTCGCGCACTTCGCCCCAGGCACGGTGGATCAGGTGCAGGGCTTCTTCCAGTTCGTGGGTGCCGGAGATCATCGGCAGGAGAATGCGCAGGTTGTTCAGGCCTTCGCTGGCCTTGAGCATGGCGCGGGTCTGGACGAGGAAAATTTCGGGGTGGTCGAGGGTAACGCGGATGCCGCGCCAGCCAAGGAAGGGGTTGTCTTCCTTGATGGGGAAATAAGACAGTGACTTGTCGCCGCCGATGTCCAGGCTGCGCATCGTCACCGGTAGCGGATGGAAGGCGGACAGTTGCTCGCGATAAATCGCCAGTTGCTCCTTCTCGCTAGGGAAACGCTGGTTGATCATGAACGGCACTTCGGTGCGGTACAGCCCCACCCCTTCAGCGCCACGTTGTTGGGCACGCGCGACATCCGCCAGCAGGCCAGTATTGACCAGCAGCGGCACACGGTGGCCGTCGAGGGTCACGCAGGGCAGTTCGCGCAGGGCATCAAGGCCCTGGGACAGCTGGCGCTCCTCTTCTACAATTTCGGCGTACTGCTTGCGCAGCACGTCGCTGGGGTTGGTGAAGACCTCGCCACGGTGCCCGTCGACGATCATCGAGATGCCGTCGACCTTGGCATACGGCAGGTCCACCAGGCCCATCACCGTCGGGATGCCCATGGCACGGGCCAGGATCGCCACGTGGGAGTTGCCCGAGCCCAATACCGAGACCAGACCCACCAGTTTGCCTTCCGGCACTTCGCCGAGCATGGTGGCGGTCAGTTCTTCACTGATCAGGATGGTGTTGTCGGGGTAGACCAGGTTGGTGCTGCGATCTTCCTGCAGGTAGGCCAGCAGGCGGCGACCGAGGTCACGTACATCCGAGGCGCGCTCGCGCAGGTACGCGTCGTCCATCAGTTCAAAGCGGTTGACGTGGTCGGTGACCACCTGGCGCAGTGCGCCCTGGGCCCACTGGCCGGTCTTGATCACCGTCTTGACTTCATTCCCCAGGGACGCGTCATCCAGCATCATCTGGTAAACGTCGAACAGCGCCCGTTCCTCGGGGCGCAACTGGGTGGCCAGCTTGGTCGACAGGTTGCGCATATCGGTGCGCACGCCTTCCAGGGCGGTCTTGAACAGTTTGATTTCAGCGTCGATGTCGTCGACGGTCTTGTCCGGCACCACATCGAGATCGGCCGGTGGCAGCATGACCACCGCGGTACCGACCGCCGCGCCCGGCGAACCCGGCACGCCGACGAACTTGGCCTCCTGGATACCCTTGCCCTGGCGACCCAGGCCACGAATCGAGCCGGTGGCTTCGGCATGGGCGATAACCCCGGCCAACTGCGCGCTCATGGTCACGAGGAAGGCTTCTTCACCTTCGTCGAACTGGCGGCGTTCTTTCTGCTGGATGACCAACACGCCGACAACACGGCGGTGGTGGATGATCGGGGCACCGAGGAAGGAGGCGTAGCGTTCTTCGCCGGTTTCGGCAAAGTAGCGATAGCGCGGGTGATCGGCCGCGTTCTCAAGGTTCAGGGGTTCTTCACGCGTCCCCACCAGGCCCACCAGACCTTCATTGGGCGCCATGCTGACCTTGCCGATGGAGCGCTTATTCAAGCCCTCCGTGGCCATCAGCACAAAACGGTTGGTCTCGGGGTCCAGCAGGTAAACCGAGCAGACCTGGCTGCCCATGGCCTCCTTGACGCGCAACACAATAATCCCCAACGCCGCCTTGAGATCCTTGGCGGAGTTAACTTCCTGGACGATCTTGCGCAGCGTATTGAGCATGGCTCGGGGTCGAACTCCGTCGTCAGTCGCGCGCTAAAAGGCGCGGGGCAAGCTCTTTGAGAGCGCGACGATAAACCTCGCGCTTGAATGTCACCACCTGGCCCAACGGATACCAATAACTGACCCAGCGCCAGCCATCGAACTCCGGTTTACCGGTCAAATCCATCCGCACCCGCTGCTCATTGGAGACCAGGCGCAGGAGAAACCACTTTTGCTTCTGGCCGATGCACAGCGGTTGGCTGTGGGTACGCACCAGGCGTTGCGGCAAACGATAGCGCAACCAGCCTCGAGTACAGGCGAGAATTTGCACATCTTCACGTTCCAGGCCTACTTCTTCGTTCAACTCGCGGTACAGGGCGTCTTCAGGGGTTTCGTCGGGGTTGATCCCGCCCTGGGGAAACTGCCAGGCATCTTGGTTGATACGGCGAGCCCATAGCACCTGTCCGGCATCATTCGTAAGAATAATCCCGACATTTGGACGGAAACCATCGGGGTCGATCACGGCAACAACCTCGCAAACGCATGTCGCCGCATTGTTCCACAAAGCTTGTTGCAGCGGCAACGAGGCTGCTTACCTTATGTGCACTCTTGTGAAAAGACCGTATTCTGGACGCCTTTTTACAGACTTTTCAGCGAGTAACCGCAATGCGCCTGGCTTTATTCGACTTGGACAACACACTTTTGGGCGGCGACAGTGACCACGCCTGGGGTGATTACCTGTGTGAGCGCGGCATTCTTGATGCCATTGCCTACAAGACCCGTAACGATGAGTTCTACCAGGATTACCTGGCCGGCAAGCTGGACAACGCCGCGTACCTGAACTTCAGCCTGGAAATCCTCGGCCGCACCGACATGGCCCAACTGGATGAATGGCACCGCGACTTCATGCGCGATTGCATCGAGCCGCTGATGCTGCCCAAGGCGGTTGAACTGCTGGCCAAGCACCGTGCTGCCGGTGACACGCTGGTGATCATCACCGCCACCAACCGCTTTGTCACCGCGCCGATTGCCGCACGTTTGGGGGTTGAAACCCTGATCGCCACCGAATGCGAGATGGCTGATGGCCGCTACACCGGACGCAGTACGGATGTGCCGTGCTTCCGTGAGGGCAAGGTGACACGTTTGAATCGGTGGCTGGAAGAGACCGGGTATAGCCTGGAGGACAGCTATTTCTATAGCGACTCGATGAATGACCTGCCGCTGCTGGAGCAGGTGACTCATGCGGTGGCGGTGGATCCGGATGCGAATTTGCGGGCGGAGGCCCAGAAGCGCGGGTGGCCGGTGATCAGCCTGCGCGGCTGATAACCCGAATCCCTGTAGGAGCGAGCTTGCTCGCGAAAAACCTGAGCGCGACACGTTTAATCAGTGGGTACGCGTTATCGTTGACGTTTTTCGCGAGCAAGCTCGCTCCTACAATGGTTTGACGAATGCTAGACCGGCTTGGCACCCATCAACCCGGCAATCGCCACAAACCCCACCAGGCTCACAACCGCCAGGGCCAGGGTGAATTTCGCGCTGCCCGTACCACCCAGGCGCAGGCGATTGAGGCGCACCACCAGCCAGAACCAGGCCAGCGCCGCCACGGTGTAGATCACACTGGAGCCCAGGATCCAGGTCTGCCCCAAGGGCCAGCCGATCAGGTGCACCAGCCACCAACCGGTAAATGGCATGCTCACCAGGCTTACGCCCATCAACAGCCAGACAAACAGCCATGGCCGTTGCAAGGTAATCGCCGGGCCCGCGCTACGCTTGCGCCAGGTCAGCACGGCCAGTGCCAGGCCACTGGCCAGTAACAGCACCGTCGCCACCATGTGGAGAGTCTTGAGGGTCGTCAGGTATTCCATGTTTTCGATTCCTTAATGGCCGCCCAGTCAGCGTAGTCGCTCAACCGAGGAACAGCTGATAAGCCGGGTTGTCGCTTTCATCCCAATACGGGTAACCAATTGCCTCCAGCGCCGCCGGCACCAGGTGACGCTCATTGGCCGGCACTTGCAGCCCGGCGACCACACGGCCGTCCGCCGCACCGTGGTTGCGATAATGGAACATCGAGATGTTCCAGCGTCCGCCTAATTTGTTAAGAAAGTTGAACAACGCCCCCGGACGCTCCGGGAACTCGAAGCGGAACACCACTTCATTGCTCACGTGCGCCGCATGCCCGCCGACCATATGGCGGATGTGCAGCTTGGCCAGTTCGTTCTCCGTCAGGTCCAGCACCGGGAAGCCCTGCTCGGTCAGGCTGGCGATCAGCGCGCTGCGCGGGTCGTTTTCCGGGTGGGTCTGCACTCCGACGAAAATGTGTGCTTCGCTGCCGGAGTGGTAGCGGTAGTTGAATTCGGTGATCTGGCGCTTGCCCACGGCCTCGCAGAAAGCCTTGAAGCTGCCCGGACGCTCGGGGATGGTCACGGCAATGATCGCTTCACGACCTTCGCCCAACTCGGCGCGCTCAGCCACATGACGCAGACGGTCGAAGTTGACGTTGGCCCCGGAGTCGATGGCAACAAAGGTCTGGCCGCTGACGCCACGGGTCTCCACATACTTCTTGATCCCGGCCACACCCAATGCACCCGCCGGCTCGGTGATGGAGCGGGTGTCGTCGTAGATGTCCTTGATCGCCGCACAGATTTCATCGGTGCTGACGGTGATCACTTCGTCTACATAGTCTTTGCAGATATCAAAGGTGTGCTGGCCGATCTGCGCCACTGCCACGCCGTCGGCAAACAGCCCAACGGTCGGTAACACCACGCGCTCGCCAGCGGCCATGGCGGCTTGCAGGCAGTTGGAGTCGTCGGGTTCGACACCGATGATCTTGATCTCGGGGCGCAGGTATTTCACATAGGCCGCGATACCGGCAATCAGGCCGCCACCGCCCACCGGGACGAAAATCGCGTCCAGCGGCCCTGGATGCTGGCGCAGGATCTCCATCGCCACCGTGCCCTGCCCGGCAATGGTGTGCGGATCATCGTAGGGGTGAATGTAGACGTAGCCTTTTTCGTCGACCAGCTTCAACGAATACGCCAGCGCTTCCGGGAAGGAATCACCGTGCAGCACCACTTTGCCACCACGGGAACGCACGCCTTCGACCTTGATCTCCGGGGTGGTCTTGGGCATCACGATCGTGGCCTTGACCCCCAGCACCTTGGCCGCGAGGGCCAGGCCCTGGGCATGGTTGCCGGCCGAGGCGGTGACCACGCCACGCGCGCGTTCCTGGGCCGTCAGTTGGGTCAGCTTGTTGTAAGCGCCGCGAATCTTGAAGGAGAACACCGGCTGCAAGTCTTCACGCTTGAGCCAGACCTTGTTACCCAGGCGCTCGGAGAGCTGGCGGGCGGTCTGCAACGGGGTTTCCACGGCAACGTCGTAAACGCGCGAGGTGAGGATCTTCTTGACGTACTGTTCGAGCATCGGAAAGCATCACTGGGCGGGTTGGGCAGGGCCGAGGAGTCTAACCCGCCTCTTGGCCGGACGACCACACGAATCCAGAGGTTTTGTTGGGTTATACTCGCGCCCCTCTTTACTCCCCGCCCGTTCCGGAGCCCGCATGACCCAGGATCAACTCAAACAGGCAGTGGCCCAGGCCGCCGTCGATTTAATCCTTCCTAAACTCGACGATAAAAGCATCGTCGGTGTTGGCACCGGCTCCACCGCCAATTGCTTTATCGACGCGCTGGCCCTGCACAAGGGCGCGTTCGACGGCGCCGTAGCCAGTTCCGAAGCCACCGCCGCGCGCCTCAAGGGCCATGGCATTCCGGTGTACGAGCTCAATACCGTGAGCGACCTGGAGTTCTACATCGACGGCGCTGACGAAAGCGACGAGCACCTGAACCTGATCAAGGGCGGCGGCGCAGCCCTGACCCGCGAGAAGATCGTCGCGGCCGTGGCCAAGACCTTTATCTGCATCGCCGACGCCAGCAAGCTGGTCCCGGTGCTGGGCAACTTCCCGCTGCCGGTGGAAGTGATCCCCATGGCCCGCAGCCACGTGGCCCGCGAGCTGGTAAAGCTGGGCGGCGACCCGGTGTACCGCGAAGGCGTGCTGACCGATAACGGCAACATCATCCTCGATGTGTTCAACATGCAGATCACCAACCCGGTGGAGCTGGAGACCCAGATCAATGCCATCGTTGGCGTGGTCACCAATGGGTTGTTTGCCGCGCGCCCTGCCGATGTGCTGCTGCTGGGCACTAGCGAAGGCGTGAAGACCCTCAAGGCCTAAGTCCACGCAGAACCCCTGTGGGAGCGGGCTTGCTCGCGAATGCGGTGTGCCAGTGATGGATATGTTGACTGACACACCGCATTCGCGAGCAAGCCCGCTCCCACATTTTTGATCGCGTCCCGTCCGATGGACATGTAACAAAAACGCTACTTTTCGCAGCAACCTCTCCCCCGCCCGCCCCAATTTGTGCGCCAGGTCACGGCATCCCCCGCCGCATCTGGTATCAAATCCGTTACAACTTATAGCCAGGCGACCCCCACTTCCAACAACGCGCCAATCCGCGACCGCCCCATGGAATGAGGCGCGCATTGTGCAATCGGTCCCGCCGAGCAACTCCCTCAACCCCTTCAAGGAAGATCTTGTGATCAAGCCCCTAGCTCTCGCTGTCAGCGTTGCCTGTGCCCTGCTTTCGACACAATCCAACGCCTACGACTATGGCGAACACGCCAATGTCACCCTGGAAAAACTGATCACCGACTACCCTGGCCGTTATCGCGGCACGGCCAATTTTGCCGGCGCTGCCGACTGGATGCAGAGCCAGATGGGCAATGCCTACGCCATCAGTCGCCAGGACTTCACCTGGAACGCCGGCAGCCGCGCCTCACAGAACGTGGTGGCCTACGCTGCCGGCACCAAGGCGCAGTACGTGGTGATTGGCGCGCACTTCGATACCTTTTTTGGCCGCCCGGCCTTGCAAGGCCTGGACGACAACGGTTCCGGTGCCAGCGTGCTGACCGAAGTGGCGAAGAACCTCGGCGGCCTGCAACTGGAAAACGGCTTGCAGATCGTCGGCTTCGGCGCCGAAGAGGAAGGCCTGCGCGGCTCCCGGGCATTTGTCGACTCGCTGAGCGCCAGTCAGCGCGCCAATATGCTAGCCATGATCAACCTCGACAGCCTGATCACCGGCGACATGATGTACGCCCACGCTGGCCAGAACAGCACCGCCAACCCGGCCCTGGCGTCGCTGCGTGAGCACACGATGCAGATCGCCAAGGAATTGAACATCAACCTGTTCACCAACCCCGGCCTGGACCCGAAATACCCCGCAGGCACCGGTTGCTGCAGCGACGGCGAAGCCTTCGAGCCGCTGAACATTCCCATCCTTTATATCGAAGCCACCAACTGGGAACTGGGCGACCTGGACGGCTACACCCAGACCGACAACCCGGCGATCCCCGGCGGTTCGACCTGGCACGACCCCAACGAAGACAACAAGACGGTCCTGACCAATGCTTTCGGCCAGGAACGCATCGACCAGCGCCTGCGCGACTATTCGCGCCTGCTCAGCCGCCTGGTGCTGGAGCTGACCAATGCCGACTTGATGGCCTCCACCACCTCGGGCGGTGCGGTTGCGCGCAATATGCAGGACAACCTGCAGCGCCAGCACCAGGCCATGGTGCGTTTGCACGATCGCCGCTGGCTGACGTTGCAATCGGCCAGCCGTGAAGTGGGCAGCTTTGATGGCGAGATCGGCGTGGACGGCGAGTACAGCCCGGACAGCGGCTTCGACACCGCCCCTAACCCCGAAGCCCGGCGCCTGGGCCTGCATGCCCTGGGCGACTATCAACTGAGCAGCAACCTGAACATCGGCGCCAGCCTCAGCTACCTTAACGGTCGCGACAAACTGGAGCACCGTGGCAAGCTGCAAAGCGACACCTGGCAAGCCGCAGTCTATGCCTTGTTGAACGATGGCGGCCCAACCTGGCTGGCCGGCGACCTGAGCGTGGGCCACAGCAGCTTCGACTCAAAACGTAACCTGGTGATCCAGGCCAATGGCGGCCCCGTGCTGCTTAACCAGCAACTGACTGGCGAGACCGATGCCTTGTCCCTCGGCGCTCGGGTGCTCGGTGGTTATGACTTCGACCTGGGCACCCTCAAGACCGGGCCGTTTGCCGGGCTGGACTACAGCCACTACCGCATCGACAAGTTCCACGAGAAGCAGAACCTGCGCACCGCCCTTGAATATGAAGAACAGTCCTTCAACTCCCTGGAAGCCAGCCTCGGTTGGCGCGTACGCGGTGCTGTGGCCCTGCCTTACGGCTTGAGCCTGATGCCCTACGGCGACATCGCCTGGGTCAAGGAATTGGCCGACGGCCGCCTGGACGACCTGGACCTGACTGCACGGGCGGATGGCCAGGTGCGCACTGCGCGCCTGGGTTCAGTGGACAAGAGTTTTGGCCGCGCACAGGTCGGCAGCCAGTTGGCAATCACCCCGCAGCTTGGGGTGTACGCCGAAGTGAACGGCCGCCTGGGCCATGCCGAAGGCAGCCAGACCGGCTATTCCCTGGGCGTGCAGTGGATGTTCTGAGCCCCATACGATCCTTGTAGGAGCGAGCTTGCTCGCGAAGAACGTCAACGCCAACGCCAACGCGTTCAGTCTGGTTAAACGCGGTGTTCTTGAGTTTTTCGCGAGCAAGCTCGCTCCTACAGTGGATCGGGTGTTTTCTTGAAGACGTAGAACAGGTTCGGCTCGCTGACCAGATACAGCGTGCCATCGTCATCCATGGCAATGCCCTCGGCCTGGGGCACGCGCTTTTTCAAGCCATGGCGCCCCTTGAGCAGCGACAGACTGCTCAAGGGGCGACCGTCGATATCCAGCTCCAACACCAAATACGACTCATCGGACAGCGCCAGCAGGTGGCCGCTGCGTTCGTCGTATTGCAGGCTGGACAGGTCGCGTACAAACAGCCCGGCATCGCGCCGGGGGTTGTTGACGACATGGACCGAGTAGGTTTTTTCCGGTTTGAAATGGGGAAAGCCGTGTACTTCGTAGATCAGCATCGGGTCCCGTTCCTTGGCGACAAACAGGCGCTTGCCCACCGAGTCATAGGCCAGCCCTTCAAACCCTTTATTGCCCTTGAGGTGCACACCCAGGGTCATCTGCTCGGCGTCGGCCGCGTCGAGAAACTGTGTGTCGTCCTCCAGGTGAATCTTGATCAGGCGCTGCTGGCGTTCATCGCTGACCACATAGGTGTTCTCGCTGATGAACTCCACCGCTTCGGCATCGCCAAAACCCACCAGATTAATCCGCCGCAGGATCTTGCCGTCCAGGGACAACTCGACCAGTTCGGCGTTTTGATTGGTCACGGTAAACAGGCTCTTGCGCACCGGATCAAAGGTCAGTGCCGAGACATCATCGTCGAGGCCGTCGATGACCTGCGCCTCCAGCACCACCTGATAATCCGCCAGGCCAATGGATCGCTCATCCGCCGGCTGACGCCAGGACTGCCAATTGAACCAGGCACGCTCGAATAAACGGAAATTCTGCGCAACCACTCCACCGCCGATCAGAGCGATCAACAACAGGATAAGAAGTGCAGGTTTGGGGCGGGCAAATCGGCGCATGGGGGCTGGCTCAAAGTCAAAACTGGCAAATGAATATCACAGCAGTCTGAATTTAAACTTAAACGCCCCTCACTGTCTGGCGAATGCCGCTCATAGGGAAAAATCCGACGTAATCAGTCGACTATTTCTGCTTCTCGAAACGATAGAACAGGTTTGGCTCACTGACCATGTACAGCGTACCGTTCTCGTCCATGGCCACGCCTTCGGCGCGTGGGATGGTGTCTTTCAGACCGTTGAAACCGCCGAGCACGGTCATGAAGCTGACTTGCTCACCCTTTTCGTCCAGCTCCAGCAGCAGATTGGAATCGGCGGACAGCACCAACAGGTGTCCGGTACGCGGATCGATGCTCAAGGCGGAAAGGTTGCGTATATCCAACTCGGTACTGGGCAATACCTGCTTGTCGCCCGTCAGGGCCTGACCGCCGTTGCTTTTCCAGGTGAACAACTGTGCTGGCCGCTCTTTGCCCAGGATCAGTTGTTGATTGCGTTTATCCCAGGCTGCGCCTTCAAACGCCTTGTTCTGATTCTCGGAAGGGCCCAGGTCATAGGTCGGGAAGTCCGCGAAAGCCAATTGGCGTGTGTCGGCATCCACCTTGACCAGGGTCAGGGAGTGCCGGCGCTCATCAACAATACCGAGCACGCCATTTTCCATCACCGTCACGCCTTCAGGGTTGCTCCAGCCGACCAGAGGCATTTTGCGCAGCACATCACCCTGCAGGCTGAGCTCCACCAGGAACGGGTTGCGCCCCATGACTGCGAACAAGGTTTTGGTCTGGGGGTTGTAGGCCAAGTCCGAAGCCTCGTCCTTTTCCATGCCGGGCAACGGTTTGGCGTCGATCACGGCCTGGTAGTCCGGAAGCCAGACACTTTCCTGGCGTTCAACCGGGGTTTCGAAACGTTCCAGCACCCATAACGCACCACGGTCATCCCAGTGCATCAACCAGGAGACCCCGTACATGAGCGCCCCGACCAGGAACAGCCAGGAGTACCAGCGCATCTTCAAGCGCGGACGAGGAGTGGGTTTCACAGAAGGGAGCGGCACGGCCATGGAGGCTTTCCAGATATTCAGCTGTAGGGGGAAGCCCAGGCGATATACGCCCGCGTGCCTTATGACTGGGGATTATCCGGATAACGTGTGAAAAAAATGCAAAACCCCGACTTGCGGATACACACCAATAAATCGTGGGAGCGGGCTTGCTCGCGATAACGGTCTATCAGTCGACATATTCGTTAACTGACAGTCCGTTATCGCGAGCAAGCCCGCTCCCACATTCGTTTAGCGCACGCTGCTTTCGAAGCGGCTCACGCCCGGCAGTTCCAGCACCAGCTCATCGCCCACATTCAGCGGGCCGACACCGGCTGGCGTACCGGTGAGGATCACATCACCGGCCTGCAGCGAGAAGCAGCCGGCCATGTGCTGGATCATCGGTACGATCGGGTTGAGCATATGCGAACTGTTGCCGTCCTGGCGCACCTGGCCATTGATGGTCAGGCGAATGCCGATATCGGCCAGGTCCGGGAACGTGCTGCCGACCACAAAGGGCGCGATCACTGCCGCACCATCGAAGGACTTGGCGATTTCCCACGGCAACCCCTTGGCCTTGAGCTCGGCCTGCTTGTCGCGCAGGGTCAGGTCCAGGGCCGGGGCGAAGCCGGAGATGGCATCCAGCACTTCTTCACGGCTCGGGGTTTTCGACAGGGGCTTGCCGATCAACACCGCGATTTCCGCTTCGTAATGCACCGAACCGCGCTCGGCCGGAATGGCAAAACCGCCTTCCAATGGCACCACGCAACTGCCCGGCTTGATAAACAGCAGCGGCTCGGTCGGCACCGGGTTATCCAGCTCCTTGGCGTGTTCGGCGTAGTTGCGCCCGATGCAAACCACTTTGCCCAGTGGAAAGTGGATGTTGGTGCCGTCGACGTACTTATGCTGATAGCTCATGGACCACTTCCTCTTTCGTGATGATTAAACAGCGAAGATCTTGCCCGGGTTCATGATCCCGTTCGGGTCGAACACGGCCTTCA
Source organism: Pseudomonas sp. 25 R 14 (assembly GCF_900004755.1). Lineage (NCBI taxonomy): Bacteria > Pseudomonadati > Pseudomonadota > Gammaproteobacteria > Pseudomonadales > Pseudomonadaceae > Pseudomonas > Pseudomonas sp. 25 R 14. The sequence goes on from NZ_CVTS01000008.1 coordinate 24,581, forward strand.
CCGCCTTCATATATTCGATTTCAACCGGGGAGCGGCTGTAGGTCAGGTAATCACGCTTGGTCATGCCCACGCCATGTTCGGCGGAGATCGAACCGTTGTACTTCTCGACGGTTTCAAACACCCACTTGTTGACGGTGGCGCACTTGGCGAAGAACTCATCCTTGGACAGGTTTTGTGGCTTGAGGATGTTCAAGTGCAGGTTGCCGTCACCAATGTGGCCGAACCAGACAATTTCGAAGTCTGGGTAATGTTCGCCGACGATCGCGTCGATTTCCTTCAAGAACGCCGGCACTTTCGACACGGTGACCGAGATGTCGTTCTTGTACGGCGTCCAGTGCGAGATGGTCTCGGAGATGTACTCACGCAGCTTCCACAGGTTGTGCAACTGGGTTTCGCTCTGGCTCATCACGCCATCCAGCACCCAGCCCTGTTCGACACAGTGCTCAAAGGTTTCCAGGGCGTGGTTGGCAACTTCTTCGGTGGTGGCTTCGAATTCCAGCAGGGCATAGAACGGGCAATCGGTCTCGAACGGCGCCGGCACGTCGCCACGGCCGAGGACTTTGGCCAGGGCCTTGTCGGAGAAGAACTCGAACGCCGTCAGATCCAGCTTGCTCTGGAACGCATGCAACACCGGCATGATCGAGTCGAAATCAGTCGTACCGAGGACCATGGCGGTCAGGTTCTTCGGCGCACGGTCCAGGCGCATGGTGGCTTCGACCACAAAACCCAGGGTGCCTTCGGCGCCGATAAACAGCTGGCGCATGTCGTAGCCGGTGGCGTTCTTGATCAGGTCGCGGTTGAGCTCCAGTACATCGCCCTTGCCGGTGACGACCTTCATGCCGGCCACCCAGTTGCGGGTCATGCCGTAGCGAATGACCTTGATCCCGCCGGCATTGGTGCCGATATTGCCGCCAATCTGGCTGGAGCCGGACGAAGCGAAGTCCACCGGGTAGTACAGGCCGTTTTCTTCGGCGGTGTTCTGCAATTGCTTGGTGACCACGCCCGGCTGGCACACGGCGGTGCGGTCGGTGAGGTTCACGTCGAGAATCTGGTTCATGTAGTCGAACGACACCACCACTTCGCCATTGGCGGCAACGGCAGCAGCCGACAGACCGGTACGCCCACCGGATGGCACCAGCGCCACCTTGTGTTCATTGGCCCAACGGACAATGGCCTGCACCTGCTCAATGGTCTTGGGGAAGACGATGGCGGTCGGCGCGGGGGCGAAGTGCTTGGTCCAATCCTTGCCGTAAGCCTCCAGGGAGTCTGCATCGGTCAGCACTTTGCCGGGCTCAACCAGGGTCTTTAGCTCATCAATCAGGGCAGGATGGGTCATCGACAGAACTCTCGAACAATTCATGGTCATCCTGAGAACGCTTCACGTCGCAGGAATGAGTGTTTAGCGGGGCGCGTATGCTAGCATACCGCCCCCGCAGGACAGAGCCCAAGGGCGTTTCTGCGGTGACGGCTTTCCTGCCGTCCGGGTCAGCTTGCGCTGCTCGATTCCCTGCCATTTTTCTCCGGGATACAGGTTTACGCAGATGAGCAAGACTTCTCTCGATAAGAGCAAGATCAAGTTCCTTCTTCTGGAAGGCGTCCACCCATCGGCCGTCGACGTCCTAAAGGCCGCCGGGTACACCAGCATTGAGTACATCACCAGTTCTCTGCCGGAATCCCAGCTCAAGGAAAAGATCGCCGACGCGCACTTTATCGGCATTCGCTCCCGCACCCAGCTGACCGAAGAGATCTTCGACCACGCCAAGAAGCTGGTGGCTGTCGGCTGTTTCTGCATCGGCACCAACCAGGTGGACCTCAATGCAGCGCGCGAGCGCGGTATCGCAGTGTTCAACGCCCCGTACTCCAACACCCGTTCCGTGGCGGAGCTGGTATTGGCCGAGGCCATCCTGTTGCTGCGCGGCATCCCTGAGAAGAACGCTTCCTGCCACCGTGGCGGCTGGATCAAGAGCGCGGCCAACTCCTTCGAAATCCGCGGCAAGAAGCTGGGTATCGTTGGTTACGGTTCGATCGGCACGCAATTGTCGGTACTGGCCGAAGGCCTGGGGATGCAGGTGTTCTTCTATGACACCCTGACCAAGCTGCCGCTGGGCAACGCCACCCAGGTGTCGAGCCTGACCGAGCTGCTGGGCATGTCCGATATCGTGACCCTGCACGTTCCGGAAACCGCTGAGACCCAGTGGATGATCGGCGAGAAGGAAATCCGCGCCATCAAGAAAGGCGGGATCCTGATCAACGCCGCACGCGGCACCGTGGTCGAACTGGATGCCCTGGCCGACGCGATCAAGGACAAGCACCTGATCGGCGCCGCCATCGACGTGTTCCCGGTGGAGCCACGCTCCAACGATGACATCTTCGAAAGCCCGCTGCGTGGCCTGGACAACGTGATCCTGACCCCGCACATCGGCGGCTCCACCGCTGAAGCCCAGGCCAACATCGGCCTGGAAGTGGCGGAAAAGCTGGTCAAGTACAGCGACAACGGTACGTCGGTGTCCTCGGTCAACTTCCCGGAGGTAGCCCTGCCGGCTCACCCTGGCAAGCACCGCCTGCTGCACATCCACCAGAACATCCCGGGTGTGATGATGGAGATCAACAAGGTATTCGCGGAAAACGGCATCAACATTTCCGGTCAATTCCTGCAGACCAACGAGAAGGTTGGCTACGTGGTGATCGACGTCGACGCCGAGTACTCGGACCTGGCGCAAGAGAAGCTGCAGCACATCAGCGGTACTATCCGTAGCCGCGTGTTGTTCTAAGGTTTCAGACGCACCACGAAGAAGGGAGCCCTGAGGGCTCCCTTTTTTTCGTCTGAACAAATCTTACTTGACGGTAACGGTGATCACTTTTGAGGCTACAGTAGGTTCAAACTGACGGTGAACGTTATCGCCCGCCACCAGTTGCAGGGTGTGCTTGCCCGGGGCCAGGGTCAGTTCGGTCTTGGTTTGTGCCTTGCCGAAGTGGATCACGGTATCGGTGGCTGGAATCGGCTGGCTTGGGTCAGGCAATGCCTTCTGATCAACCAGCAAGTGGTGATGGCCGGCACCTGGGACTTGTTTGTCGATAGGCTCAAGGTCCATGCCCTTGATGCCAAACTCAACGGTGAAGGTCTTGTCGACGGTAGCGCCATCCTTAGGCGAGACAATAAACACCTCAGCCCCCTTGGGCGCAGGTGTACGTGGGATATCGGCGGCTGACGCCAGCATGGAAGCTCCCAGCAAAAGACTGGCCAGGGTTGCACGAGACAAAATGGCTTTCATTAACTTCTCCAGTTTTTCTGTGAAATCTGTAGGGTTATGACAACTTAGTGACGAAACGTTGTCCAAGGCACTCGACACCATAGCAAAGCGAGCCTGAACCGCGTCTCGCACCTTCGAATTCTTTAGGAGTGACCATGCGCTTTTTGCCTGGCCTGTTACTTTTGCTGCCTCTTCTGAGCCCCTTGGCTCACGCCGAACTGTTCGACGACGTGTTTGACCGTGGGGAACTGCGCATTGCCCTCGAAGCCGATACGCCACCCTTCAACTTCAAGGAAGGCGACAAACTCACCGGCTTTGAAGTGGAGCTGGGTGAGTTGCTGGCGCGGGAAATGGACGTACGTGCCTCCTTTATCACCACCGACGACAGCGACTTGCTGCCCGGTGTAGAGAGCGGCAAGTACGACGTGGCGATTAACCATATCGCTGTGACTGCGCAACTGCAGGATCGTTTCGATTTCAGCGTGCCGTATAGCTATGCCAATGCCCAGATGCTTGCGAAAAAGCAACAAAAGCGTCTGCTGGGCAACCTCGACACCCTCACCAGCAGCCAATTTGCCGCCAAGCCCACCGAGGGTGTGGACCTGCGCAACCGTGTCGATGCCAAGGCCACGTTGACCCTGGCCATCCCGTTCCATAAGGGCAACCCGGCGTTCAAGTCGAGCCTGGACAAGGCGCTGGAGCGCATCAAGGCCGATGGACGGCTGGCGGCGCTGTCACAAAAGTGGCTGGAGGCCGACACCAGCAAACCCACCAAATAGGCTTGTGAGTGGGCTTTTGTGGGAGCGGGCTTGCTCGCTCCCACAAAAAGCCTGGTCCTAGATTGGATTTAGGTGGGGTTTGGGAGCTGGTCCAGGGCTACCACCGCCTCGGCCAACTCCAACTCGCTGAACACCTGCACCCCATGGCGCTTGAGCAACGCTGCCGTCACCCCTTCGCCCGTGACTTTCACCCCACTGAACGTGCCGTCATAAGTCAGCAGATTGCCGCATGAGGGGCTGTTGGCCTTGAGCACGGCGATGCGGATGCCATGGCGCTGCACCAGGGCCAGGGCCTGCCGCGCCCCATCGAGAAAGGCTTCGCTGAAGTCCTCGCCATCGGCAGTCAGCACTTGCGCACGACCTTCCCACACATCCATCCCCTGCCCGCCCGGAATCTCGGCAGAAGGGCGTGGCGTAGGCAGGCCGCCAGCGACTTCCGGGCACACCGCAACCACCCGGCCTTCGGCCTGCCAGGCGGCCAGTTGATCGAACGGCCCGCTGGCCCCGCCGTCATAACGTACGCGATGCCCCAGCAGGCAGCGGCTGACCAGAATCTTTTGCATGCTCAAAACGGCTCGTTGCCCCGCCGGCGAAACCAGCCGGTCAGGGACAGGCGCTCGCGATGGGCAGGCAGGACTTCGTGGGGTACTTCCCCCGACAGGAACACCACCAGGCACCCGCCGGTGGGGTCCACGTCGTGTTCGACGCCATCCTTGAGGTACATGCGTAACTGGCCGCCATGTTCGGGCAGCCAGTCCTGGTTCAGGTAGACCACCGCCGAGACCATGCGCCGGTCATCGTCGCGAAAACGGTCGAGGTGCTTGAGGTAGAACGCCCCCGGCGGGTACATCGCGAAGTGGCATTCAAACTCTTCCAGGCCCAGGAACAGCCCTCGGTTCATTGCCAGTCGCAGGCTGTCCATCAACAGCAGATAGCGATCGCAAATAGGCGCCTGGCCGGGCTCCAGCCATTGGATATGGTCGCCACGGATCCCCTCGCGAATCTCCTGGGCCGGCCCGCGTCCGACAGCGGCCGGTGCCAATTCACCTTCAACGGCACGTTTATGGCACTCAGCCGCCAGTTCCAGGGTCAGAGCCTCTGGCAGGAAGATGTTCTGCTGCGACCAACCTTTCACGGCCAGGTCGTCGACGATGCGTAGCAGCAGCGGGTCATCAGGGGATATTTGCATGGCGCGCATAGTATCCATACGCCTGGAAAACCGACAGCGCCGCCGAGCACCTAAATACACTTTAGTCAGGCAACTGATAGGACTTCTCGACAAATCCTACGCCCGACACGGACAATAGTGGCCGACTGACAGGAGTCCATATGCGTCGTTTGTTTTTATCCTTGCTGATGTTCTGCGTGTTGCCCGCCTGGGCAGACAGCCATGACCAGTTGTACACGGTCGCCGGCTGGCCGCAACAACGTGCGCATTTCAGTGACGCCTTGAGTGCCGCCCAGCAGCGCTACCGCAACAGCTTGCCGCCGGCGGTGTACCAGGCGCTGGTGGACAACAGCAATAAACGCTTCGCCCCCAAGGCCATGGATCAGCGGGCTGAAGCCCAGTTGCGCCAGAACCTGGCCGATCCAAAACCCGCGCTGGCGTTTTTCCAGTCGCCTCTGGGGCGCAAGATTGTCGCCGCCGAATTGCTGGCGACCCGCCGTGACCAGTTGGCCAAGAATGCCCAGGGCTTGCCACAGATCCAGGCCGACGCCACCCGCAGCCTGATCATCGGCCACCTGGCCCAGGCCCTGCCCGCCCGCGAAGCCGGGGCCGAGGTCAGCCTGGCGATTGCTGGCGTGGCAGCAGACAGCCTGAGCCAGATGATCCCCGGTCTGTTGGGCGGCGGTCAGGCGCAGAGTATGTTGAACGGTCAGCGCGAGCGCTTGATGCAGCAGATCGGCAATGACCTGAACAACACCTTGTTGTATGTGTATCGGGACTTGTCAGACCCGGAGCTGGAAGAGTTCGCCACGTTTGCCGAGTCACCGCAAGGCAAGGCGTATTACCAAGCGGCGCTGGCAGCGATCCGTGCCGGCCTGGCGGTCGGCCAAAGCACCTCCAGCCTGGCCCCCTGACGCCCCTCCCCCTGTAGGAGCGAGCTTGCTCGCGAAAAACTCAAGGACGCCGCGTCTAACCAGGCAGCGCGCGTTATCGTTGACGTTCTTCGCGAGCAAGCTCGCTCCTACAGGGGTGCAGGGTTATTTCAGGTGGTCGGTGAGGAACTTGAAGTATTGCTCGCGGATTTCAGGCAATTCATTTGCCAAGTGATGCCGCCCACGCGGCAACATCAGGATCTGTGGCTGATCGAACTTGCCGCGCAGCACCTGCAAGTTGTGCTGCCAATCCACGGTCATATCCTCCTCGCCCTGCACGATCAGTGGCCGTCGTGTGCTGCGTGGCGCAGCTTCGATGCGTTTGATCCAGCGCGCCAACGCGCCCACCCAGGCGGTGGGCAGTTGCCGGGGCTGCAAGGGGTCAGCTTCGAGGAACGGGCGGAACGCCGGGTCATTGCTGTTATCGCTGAAACGCCGGGCGATGCCTTTGACGAACGGCTTGAGCAGGTAATAACTGAGCTGCGACCAGCCCCAGGCCCGCGGCCGCACCAGCGGCGACAACAGGAAAGTCTGGCCTTGCGCCGGGCTGCCTGCGCCATGGTTGAGCAGATGATCCACCACAATCGCCCCGCCGGTGCTTTGCCCGAACAGATGCCAGGGCTTGGGCAGTTGCAGCGCGTCGGCCTGTTCGAACAAGCCGCTCACCACCCGCTGGTACACCGCAAAATCATCGATGCTGGCACGCACGCCGCTGGACAGGCCATGGCCCGGCAAGTCGCAGGCAATCACTACGAAACCCTGGTCCAGGCCCCACTCCACCACGCTGCGGTACAGTCCCATGTGGTCGTAGAAACCGTGGAACATAAACAGTGTGGCCACCGGTTTCGCCGGCCACCAGACCTGGCTGACCACCTCGAACCCATCCACCTCGAAGCGCCCCAGGCGACTGACCGCAGGCTCTTTGCGCGCGGCCAGGTCCAGCCCATAGAAGCGCTGGTAGACCCTGGCTTCGGCCGAAAGCGACTGCGCGTCCACCAGGGGCCGCAAGCTTTCGCGCAAATGATCGGGGTCAAAGGTAACGGGCATAAGAACTTCCAGACTAGGGCTTCACAGCCCTGACAGATGAATATCGAGTCGCGATATTCATCTGTCAGGGCAAGCATGGCAAGCTACGCGACCTTCGAGGATTGCTCTGAATGCGAAAACCCTACCGCACCGCCCTGCTCGCCAGCCTGATCATGCTGATCTGCGCCGCCGTTCTGTGGGCCGCGTATGACTGGTTCCAGGGCCGCTACCTGCGGGCATTCAGCGCACACACGGCGGTGTTTTCCGGCGACCCATTGCGCCTGCCCGACGAGCTCGCAGGCCCCGGCCCGATCCGCCTGGTGCACTTCTGGGACCCGGCCTGCCCGTGCAATGTCGGCAATCAACAACACCTCAGTGAACTGATCGAGCAATACGCGCCCCTGGGCGTGGAATTCTATGCCCTGCAAAAAGCCGGCAGCCACGGCCAATTGCCCACCACCCTTGGCGCCATGAAAGTCCTCAATGCCCTGCCCGGCGCCAATCAGGTGCCCGCCAGCCCGGCAGTCGGCATCTGGGATCGCAACGGTAAACTGGCGTATTTCGGGCCGTACAGCGAAGGGCTGACCTGTAATTCAAGCAACAGTTTTATCGAACCGATCCTGCAGGCACTCCAGGGCGGGCGCACGGTGAACGCGACCCACACCCTGGCGGTTGGCTGCTATTGTTCCTGGCCAGAAGGTTCGTAGCTCTTCTAAAGTAGCCCCACGTCTAATAATAAGGATTGTTCATGAAGCGCGTCGTGTCGGGTCTCGCGGCCCTGCTGGTGCTGATCGCCCTCGGCGCCGGCTGGTATGTCTACAGCAAGCAACCCACCCGCCAGGGCACCGTGGAGCTGGCCAACCTGCAAGGTTCGGTCACGGTGCGTTACGACGACCGTGGCGTGCCGCATATCCGCGCCGAGAACGAGGCTGACCTGTATCGTGCCCTGGGTTATGTACACGCCCAGGACCGCCTGTTCCAGATGGAAATCATGCGGCGCCTGGCCCAGGGCGAGCTGGCCGAAGTGCTGGGCGCCAAGTTGCTGGACACCGACAAACTGTTCCGCACCCTGCGCATCCGCGAGCGCGCCGCCACCTACGCGGCGCAGATGGACCGCCAGTCACCGCACTGGAAGGCCCTGCAAGCCTATCTGGACGGGATCAACCAATATCAGGACAACCACGCCAGCCCCATGGAGTTTGACGTACTGGGCATCCCCAAGCGGCCGTTCACCGCTGAAGACACCATCAGCATCGCCGGCTACCTGGCCTACAGCTTTGCTGCAGCCTTTCGCACAGAACCGTTGCTGACTTATGTGCGAGACCAACTGGGCAGCGACTACCTGAAGGTGTTTGACCTCGACTGGAAAGCCAAGGGCGACCTCGGCCTGACCGCCGGTGACTGGCAAGACCTCGACGCCATCGCCCGCCTCAGTGAGCAGGCCCTGGCCGACAACGGCCTGCCGCAGTTCGAAGGCAGCAACGCCTGGGCCATCAGCGGCAATCGCACCAAGAGCGGCAAGCCGTTGCTGGCGGGCGACCCGCATATCCGTTTCTCGGTGCCGTCGGTGTGGTACGAGGCGCACCTCTCGGCGCCCGGCTTCGAACTCTATGGCTATCACAATGCGTTGGTGCCGGTGGCGTTCCTGGGGCACAACAAAGCGTTTGGCTGGAGCCTGACGATGTTCCAGAACGACGACCTCGACCTGATCGCCGAGAAGGTCAACCCGGATAATCCCAACCAGGTGTGGTACCGCGGCCAGTGGGTCGATATGACCAGCAGCGAACAGCATATCGCCGTCAAGGGCCAGGCCCCGGTGACGTTGACCCTGCGCCGCTCGCCCCACGGCCCGATCATCAACGACGTACTCGGAGCCAACGCCGGCAAGACACCGATTGCCATGTGGTGGGCGTTCCTCGACACCGAAAACCCGATCCTCGACGGGTTCTACCAACTCAACCGCGCCGACACGCTGGCCAAGGCGCGCACGGCGGCCGCCAAGGTGCATGCGCCGGGACTCAACATCGTGTGGGCCAATGCCAAGGGCGATATCGGCTGGTGGGCAGCCGCGCAGTTGCCGATCCGCCCGGCGGGTGCCAATGCCGGGTTTATCCTCGACGGCAGCACGCCTCAGGCTGACAAGCTGGGCTTCTACCCGTTCAGCGCCAACCCCCAGGAAGAAAACCCGGCGCGTGGTTATGTGGTCTCGGCCAATGCCCAGCCGGTATCGCCCACCGGCATGCAGATCCCCGGCTATTACAACCTGGCGGATCGTGGCCAGCAGCTAAACGCGCAGTTGAGCGACAACCAGGTCAAGTGGGACCTGGACAACAGCCAGGCCCTGCAACTGGGCACCACCACCGCCTACGGGCCCCGCCTGCTGGCGCCGCTGTTGCCGGTGCTGCGTGAGGTGGTCAAGGATCCGTCCGAGCTCAAACTGGTGGAGCAACTGGCCACGTGGAAAGGTGACTACCCGGTGGAGTCGATCCCGGCCACCGTGTTCAACCAGTTGCTGTATGACCTGACAGACGCGGCCTTTCGCCCCAAGTTGGGTGACGACATGTTCAAGACCCTGATCACCACTCGCGTGATCGACGCCGCCCTGCCACGCCTGGCCGCCGCCGCGGACTCGCCGTGGTGGAACGGGCAGCGCACCGAGACCGTCAAGCGCGCCTGGGACAAGAGCCTGGCCCATCTGAAAACCACCTTCGGCGATGACCCGACCCAATGGCAGTGGGGCAAGGCGCACACCCTGACCCACGGCCATCCACTGGGTATCAAGAAGCCGTTGGACCAGATCGTCAATGTCGGCCCGTTTGCCTCACCGGGCAGCCACGAAGTGCCGAACAACCTGTCCGCAATCATTGGCCCGGCGCCATGGCCGGTGACTTATGGTCCGTCTACCCGGCGCCTGGTCGACTTCGCCGACGCCGCCCACGCACTGACCATCAACCCGGTCGGGCAAAGCGGCGTGCCGTTCGACAAGCACTATGCCGACCAGGCCGAGACCTACATCGAGGGCGGGTACGAGCAAGCGCATTTTGATGAAGAAGAGGTCCAGGCCAATACTCGCGGCACCCTCAAGCTGTTGCCGGCCCGCCCCCCACAACAGCCCTGACGAAACACCATCAAAAATGTGGGAGCGGCGGTGCGACGATTCGACTTGCTCGCCCCCACAGTTTTAATCTGCGTTGCGCATTCGACCGGGTGCCTGGCCATACGCCTCCTTGAACTTCTTGCTGAACGCCGCCTGGGATTGATAACCCACCCGGGCCGCGATATCCGTCAGGCTCAACCGCGACTGCTGCAACAGGTTGAACGCCAGCTCCATGCGCAACTGGGTCAGCAACACCCACGGCGATACGCCCGCCACTTTGACAAACGCGCGCATGAACGTGGCCCGGGACATCGACGCTGCGCCGGCCAGGCTGTCGATGGTCCAGTCATGCCCGGGCTCGGCCAGCATCGCCTGCCAGGCGCGGCCCAGGCGTTTGTCGGTGAGCAAGGCAAACGTCCCCGCCAACGGCGCTTGTTGTGCCAGCCAGGTGCGCACCAGCAAAGTGAACAGGGCCACCGACAGCGCATCGATGAACGACCGCGCACCGAGCCGCTCGCCATCCGCTTCGCTGCGCATCAGCGCAATCAGGGCCGCCAGTTGCCCATCGGCCTGCCATTGCCGGCTGGACACCACCAGATACGCCGGCAAGGCCGCGAACAGCAACGACTGGCGGTTGTAGTGAAAGCTGCCACAGAGCATCTCCACCTCCGGCTGATCGCCACCCAGGCGATGCACCTTGAGGACACCGTCGTCGATCACCCTGGGTAACATCGCTGGCACCGTCGCGCCCTGGCTGCGCAACAGGTGAGTCGCACCGCCGGGCAGCAGCAGGATGTCGCCCTCTTCCAGGGTCACTCGTTGCCCGCCCGAAAGCTCGGCGTGGCAGGTGCCACTGAGCACAATGTGATACGGCGCCACGCCCAGGGATTCGGGCGCATGGTCCAGGGCCCAGTCGCCCTGGAACTGGCAACGTACATCGAGGCTGCCGCGCAGGTTGGCCATGGTGATCAGGGTGTCGATAGCGTTCATTTGCGAATATCGGTCAAAAAGTTGAGCGGATCGAACAATACCGCCAAACCCGGACGGAACACACTGGCTTCACACCCAACCCGTTCAGGAGTTATCGCAATGTTCAATAACTGGTCCGACTTGCTGCCTACCGTGAAGAAAGCCTTTGGCACACTGGGCAAGAGCAACCCGAAGATGGTCAAAGCCTACATGGCGCTTGGCGAAGCCGCCGAGGAAAACAACGTCCTGGATGCCAAGACCCGCGAACTGATCTCGATTGCAGTGGCGATCACCACTCGCTGCGACGGTTGCATCGGCGTGCATGCCGACGCCGCGATCAAGGCCGGCGCCACCCGCGAAGAAGTCGCCGCAACCTTGGCCACTGCCATCTCACTGAATGCCGGCGCCGCCTACATCTACTCGCTGCGCGCGCTGGAAGCCTACGACACGCTTAAACCGGCGCCGCAAAGTTGAGCCGAAACTGCTGCGGCGTCACGCCCAGCCGGCGGTTGAACACACTGCGCAGGTGCTGGGCATCACGAAAGCCGCATTGATAGGCCACGGTCTTGAGCGGCGCGCTGCTGCTTTCGAGCATCACCCGCGCCGCATCCACCCGCGCCCGCTCGACAAATTCTGCCGGGGTGATTCGCGCCTCACGGGCAAATACCCGCGAGAAGTTGCGCGCACTCATGTTGGCTGCGCGGGCCAGGTCGGCAATGCCCAGGTCGCCGGTCAGGTTCGCCAGCACGTACAACTGCACCTGCGCCACGGCCGAGGAAGATTCGGCATGGGGTGTCAGGAACGGACTGAACTGTGACTGCCCGCCGCTACGCTGGGTAAACACCACCAGGCGCTTGGCCACGCTCAAGGCCACTTCCGGGCCGTGGTCCTGGGCCAGCAGGTACAACGACAGATCGATGCCCGCCGTGACCCCGGCCGAGGTGTAGAGGTTGGCGTCTTGCACGTACAGGCGGTCGGCGTCGACCTGGGTCGAGGGGCACAGGCGCGCCAGATCCGCCGCGTCACCCCAGTGCGTGGTGACCGTGCGCCCCTCCAGCAAACCGGCGCGCGCGAGCATGAACGCGCCATTGCAAATCGAGCCGAAACGCCGAGCCCTGGCGCTGGCGCCTTGCAACCACTGATTGAACGCCGGGCCGAAATCCTCGAAGGGCAACTGCGGGCCACCGGCTACCAACAACAGGTCATAGGCTTGCAGCGCATCGCTGTAATGGATATGGGCCTGCAATGACAGACCGTTGGAGCAGGCAATGTTGCCCTGGACCTGGCCGATGACTTCGAGCTGGTAATGATCCGCAGGCGCCAGGAAGCGATTGGCCTCGCAGAACACGTCCATGGGACCGGTCACATCCAGTGACTGGACGCCGGGGAAGATCAGGATGGCGACGGTTTTGTGCATGGATGGCACACCTTTCTATCGGAATAAACGAAGAAACATTTGGATTGTTGCAGGCTTCAAGCGATAGCAGTGCCTGCTACACCCTAGCCGATTTCACGTGGCACGATGTGACCGCACATTGGCCGGGATCGCATCCTCACCGCGATGGCCCTCGCGCACAGGCGCGACCAAACTGGACTCATCAGCGCCAACCCGGCGCCTTCTTGAGGATCATGACCATGAGCACCACCATCGCCGGTATCAAAATCCCCGACAGCGCCCTGGCCAAGGCTACCACCGAGTACATCCGCGACATTGAATCCGACCTGCTCTACCACCACTCCCGCCGGGTGTTCCTGTTCGGCGCGCTCAGCGGTGAACGCAAGCAACTGGCCTACAACCCGGAGCTGCTCTACGTCGGCGCGATGTTCCACGATCTGGGCCTGGTGGCAGGCCATCGCAGCGACAACGAACGCTTTGAAGTAGACGGTGCCAACGCTGCCGCCGACTTTCTCAAGCCCTACGGTTTAAGCGACGACGATATCGAGCAGGTGTGGCTGTCCATCGCCCTGCACACCACCCCTGGCGTGCCCCAGCACCTGCGCCCCACTGTCGCGCTGGTCACGGCCGGTGTGGAGATGGATGTGCTGGGCATGGACTACGCCGCCTTTAGCCACGTGCAGCGCGAAGCGGTGGTGCATGCGCATCCACGGGGCGAAGGGTTCAAGGAGTGCATCATCTGTGCGTTTGCCGACGGCTTGCGCCATCGCCCGCAGACCACGTTTGGCAACGTGAAGACCGATGTGTTGGTGGATCAGGAACCGGGGTTCAAGCCGATGAACTTTGTCGAGGTGATTCGCCAGTCGCCGTGGACTGCCTAATCAACTTGAAATGCAATCAAGTGTGGGAGCTGGCTTGCCTGCGATAGCGGTGGTTCAGTCACCTCTTCAGTGACTGACACTCAGCTATCGCAGGCAAGCCAGCTCCCACATTTTTAGACCGGTGCGGGCGCGCGGCGCACGTCCGGCTGTTTCCAGCCATCCGCTGCCGCTTCTTCGATGGCTTGCTGGATCGCCTTCTTGCGCCGCTCTTCCGCGCGACGGCTGAAGTACCACACCAGGAACGTCACCAGCGACACCGCCAGCAGAATCAGGCTGGCCACGGCGTTGATCTCGGGTTTGACCCCAAGGCGCACCGCCGAGAACACTTCCATCGGCAAGGTAGTCGAACCCGGGCCCGAGACGAAGCTGGCCAGAACCAAATCATCCAGCGACAACGCGAACGACATCATGCCGCCCGCCGCTAACGATGGCGCGATCATCGGGATGGTGATCAGGAAGAACACCTTCCACGGCCGCGCACCCAGGTCCATGGCCGCTTCTTCGATCGACAGGTCCAGCTCACGCAGGCGCGCCGACACCACCACCGCCACGTACGCCGCACAGAACGTGGTGTGGGCGATCCAGATGGTGACGATGCCACGCTCCTGGGGCCAACCGATCATCTGCGCCATGGCCACGAACAGCAGCAACAGCGACAGACCGGTGATCACTTCCGGCATCACCAGCGGCGCCGTCACCAGGCCGCCGAACAGCGTGCGGCCCTTGAACTGGCTGATACGCGTCAGCACAAACGCCGCCAACGTACCCAACGCCACCGCAGCCACCGCCGTGTAGCAGGCGATTTCCAGGGAGCGGGCCACCGAGCCCATCAACTGGGTGTTGTCCAGCAGGCCCACGTACCACTTGATCGACCAGCCGCCCCACACCGTCACCAGTTTCGATTCGTTGAACGAATAGATCACCAGGATCAGCATCGGCAGGTAGATGAACAGCAGCCCTACGACCAGCATGAAGCTGGAGAAACTGAAGCGCTTCATACCTTGCCCTCCATCTCTTTGGCTTGGCTGCGGTTAAACAGAATGATTGGCACGATCAGGATCGCCAGCATCACCACCGCCAGGGCAGACGCCACCGGCCAGTCGCGGTTGTTGAAGAACTCTTGCCACAACACTTTACCGATCATCAGGGTTTCCGGGCCGCCCAGCAGTTCCGGGATCACGAACTCGCCCACCACCGGGATGAACACCAGCATGCAGCCGGCGATGATGCCGTTCTTGGACAGCGGCACGGTGATTTTCCAGAAGCTGTTGAAGGTGCTCGAACCCAGGTCCGAGGCCGCTTCCAGCAGGCTCTGGTCATGTTTGACCAGGTTGGCGTACAGCGGCAGGATCATGAACGGCAGGTACGAATAGACCACGCCGATATACACCGCGATGTTGGTGTTGAGGATCTGCAACGGTTCGTTGATCAACCCCATGGACATCAGGAAGCCATTGAGCAAGCCGTTGTTGCTGAGGATGCCCATCCACGCGTACACGCGGATCAGGATCGCGGTCCAGGTCGGCATCATGATCAGCAGCACCAGCACGGTCTGCATCTCTTTGCGCGCACTGGCGATGGCGTAGGCCATCGGGTAGCCGATCAGCAGGCAGAGCGCCGTGCTGAAAAACGCCATCTTCAGCGAGCCCAGGTAGGCGGCGATGTACAACTCGTCGCCGGCCAGCAGGCTGTAGTTGGCCAGGTTGAGCACCACCTCCAGCTTCTGCTCGATGTAGGTATAGATCTCGGTGTAGGGCGGGATCGCCACGTCGGCTTCGGCAAAGCTGATCTTCAGGACGATGAAGAACGGTAGCATGAAGAACATGAACAGCCACAGGAATGGAATCCCGATGACCACCTGTTTGCCGCTGGGAATTATTCGGTGCAGTCGCCGTTTGAATTTCTTCATGTTCATGAGCGAAGTACCACGCCGCTGTCGTCTTCCCACCACACGTAGACCTGGTCACCCCAGGTCGGTCGCGCGCCACGGCGTTCGGCGTTGGCGACGAAGGACTGCACCAGCTTGCCGCTCGGCAGTTCAACGTAGAACACAGAGTGGCCGCCCAGGTAGGCAATGTCATGCACCTTGCCGCTGGACCAGTTGTGCTCGCAGGTCGGCATTTCGGTGGTGACCAGCAGCTTTTCCGGGCGGATGGCGTAGGTCACCGACTTGTCTTCCACCGAAGTGGCGATGCCATAACCCACGTAGATATCGCGGTCCAGGTCGGCGCACTTGAGCACCGCATGGCCTTCGGCGTCATCCACCACCACGGTGTCGAAGATGTTGACGTTGCCGATAAACTCGCACACCAGACGGCTGGTGGGGGTTTCGTAGATGTCGATCGGGCTGCCGATCTGCGCGATCCAGCCCAGGTGCATGATTGCGATGCGCTCGGCCATGGTCATGGCCTCTTCCTGATCGTGGGTCACCATCACACAGGTCACGCCGACGCGCTCGATGATTTCCACCAGCTCCAGTTGCATCTGCGAGCGCAGCTTCTTGTCCAGGGCGCCCATCGGCTCATCGAGCAGCAGCAGTTTCGGGCGCTTGGCCAGGGAACGGGCCAATGCCACGCGCTGACGCTGGCCGCCAGACAGCTGGTGCGGCTTGCGCTTGGCGTACTGGCTCATCTGCACCAGCTTGAGCATCTCGGCCACACGGGCCTCGACCTCGGCCTTGGGAATCTTGTCCTGTTGCAGGCCGAAGGCGATGTTCTGCGCCACCGTCATGTGTGGGAACAAGGCGTAGGACTGGAACATCATGTTGATCGGCCGCTCGTAGGGCGGCATGTCGGTGATATCCACACCGTCGAGGAAAATCCGCCCTTCGGTCGGGCGCTCGAAACCTGCGAGCATACGCAGCAAGGTGGACTTGCCCGAACCCGAACCGCCGAGCAAGGCAAAGATCTCGCCTTTCTTGATTTCCAGGGACACATCGTCCACGGCAATCGTCTCGTCGAACTTCTTCGTGACCCGGTCGATTTTGACCAACACCTTTTTCGGTGTCTGGTCGCCCTCGAGGGCTTTCTTATAGGCGCCGGAGGCAACTGCCATTTACGAAACTCCCAAAAAAAAGAGTGCAGAACGTCCAATACGGACGAACCTTGGATAATTTGAGCCTTACTTGCCCGTCTTGACCTTGGTCCAGCTACGGGTCATCAAGCGTTGCACTTTCGGGGGTAGCTCGAAGTTGACAAACGTCCGGTCGAGAACCGCCTGCGGTGGATAAACCGCTTCGTCGGTGCGTATCGATTGCTCCATCAGCGTGTCCGCCCCTGGGTTAGGGTTGGCGTAGCCGACGTAATCACTGACCTGAGCGATCACTTCAGGTTGCAGTAAATAGTTGATGAAGGCATGGGCCTCTTTGACGTTGGTCGAGTCCTTGGGGATCGCCAGTACGTCAAACCACAGGTTGCCGCCTTCTTTCGGAATCGCGTAGGCGATGTTCACGCCTTTGCCGGCCTCGGCCGCGCGGGCCTTGGCCTGGAACACATCGCCGGAGAACCCGGCGGCCACGCAGATATTGCCGTTGGCCAGGTCCGAGATGTATTTGGATGAGTGGAAGTAGGTCACGTAGGGACGCACTTTCAGCAGTTTTTCCTCGGCTTTCTTGTAGTCCGCCGGGTTGGTGCTGTTAGGGTCCAGGCCCATGTAGTTGAGTACCGCCGGCAGCATTTCATCGGCCGAGTCCATGAAGGACACACCGCAACTGGCCAGCTTCTTCATGTTTTCCGGCTCGAACAGCACAGCCCAGGAGTCGATCTTGTCGACGCCCAGCACTTCCTTCACTTTATCGACGTTGTAGCCGATGCCGTTGGTGCCCCACAGGTAAGGCACGGCGTATTGGTTGCCCGGATCGTTCTTTTCCAGGCGCTTGAGCAGCGCCGGGTCGAGATTGGCGTAGTTGCTCAGCAACGACTTGTCGATCTTCTGGAACGCACCGGCCTTGATCTGCTTGCCCAGGAAGTGGTTGGACGGCACCACCACGTCATACCCGGTGCGCCCGGCCAGCAACTTGCCTTCCAGGGTTTCGTTGGAGTCGAACACGTCGTAGACGGGCTTGATGCCAGTGGCCTTTTCAAAGTTGGCCAGAGTGTCGGGGCCGATATAGTCCGACCAGTTATAAACATGCACGGTGGAAGCTGCCTGCACGCTGACTGCCAACGTGAGGCCTGCCCCAACCAGCAAGGCTTTGCGAAATAAAGAAATTGGCAAGTGGAGGTCCTCTTAAATAGTTGGGCCCGAAGTTGTTGCCCGGCAACAAAACCGGCGCGCAACTTACCCTCGATAAACCGATCCGGCAAAACTTTCTGTCATTTAATTTTTTGTAGGAGCGAGCTTGCTCGCGAAGGTCGTCAACGATAACGCGGGGCATCAGGCACCCCGCGGCGCATTTGAGTTTTTCGCGAGCAAGCTCGCTCCTACAGATTCGTGCTTATTTACCCGATTTGATCTTGGTCCAGCTGCGCGTCAGCAGACGCTGGGTCGCGGCTGGCAGATCGCTGATTGCATACAGCTTGGCCTTCACATCATCCGATGGATAGATACTCGGATCGCCCGAGATATCCTTGTTCACCAGCGGCGTGGCAGCCTTGTTACCGTTCGGGAAACGTACGCTGTTGGTGATGGCGGCCATGACTTCAGGCTTCATCAGGTAGTTCATGAACTGGTAGGCGGCGTCCAGGTTCTCGGCATCTTTAGGGATGGCGACCATGTCATAGAAGCTGCCTGCACCTTCCTTGGGAATGGCGTAGGAAACCTTGACCTTGCCACCGGCTTCAGCCGCGCGGGACTTGGATTGTTCCAGGTCACCCGAGTAACCCACGGCCACGCAGATGTTGCCGTTGGCAAGGTCGGAAATGTACTTGGAGGAGTGGAAGTAGCCCACCGAAGGACGGATCTTGAGGAACAGCGCTTCGGCTTCAGCCAGCTGTTTCTTGTCCTGGCTGTCGGTCGGGTAACCCAGGTAATGCAGGGCCACCGGGATCATTTCGGTCGGCGAGTCGAGGAAGCTCACGCCACAGCTTTTGAGTTTTTCGATGTTCTCGGGCTTGAACAGCACGTCCCACGAGTCGATCTTGTCGACGCCCAGCGCGGCCTTGACCTTGTCCGGGTTGTAGCCGATGCCGATGGTGCCCCACATGTAGGGGAATGCATATTTGTTGCCTTTGTCACTGGCATCGCCCACGGCCTTGAGCAGGTCGGTATCGAGGTTTTTCCAGTTTGGCAGCTTGGACTTGTCCAGCTCCTGGTACACACCGGCCTTGATCTGCTTGGCCAGGAAGTTGTTCGACGGTACGACGATGTCGTAGCCGGACTTGCCCGCCAACAGCTTGGCTTCCAGGGTTTCGTTGCTGTCAAAAACGTCGTACACCACCTTGATGCCAGACTCTTTCTCAAAGTTGGCGACGGTGTCCGGTGCAATGTAGTCGGACCAGTTGTAGACGTGCAGCACTTTGTCGGCAGCCTGGGCCGTGCCGGCCATTGCGCCCATCAGGGACAAGGCCAGGAGGGTCTTGCCAGCGTTCTTCAAACCTAATGCCTTCATTCGGTCATGCTCCAATTTTTCTTTTTTGGGCCACATCTTTCTACGTTTCATGGCCCGTCGAAGGGCGACAAAACAGGGCGACAGTCTGGCAAGTTCAGGGGCCGGCTTTCAACCAAAGCCCCGCATTTATCATTGCCCGAATGCAACAGCCGCAAGCCGCTGCATTCTGAGCCTAGCACTTAGCCCTGCAATGCCGCCAAAGTCAGGTCCAGGCACTGGCGAGCCTTGGTCACCAGCTCGTCAATCTCGGCCTTGCTGATCACCAGCGGCGGCGAAATGATCATGGTGTCGCCCACGGCGCGCATGATCAGGCCATTCTCGAAGCAGAAGGTGCGGCAGATCATCCCCACGCCTTTGCCTTCATAACGCTTGCGCGTGGCCTTGTCCTGCACCAGCTCGATCGCACCCAACATGCCGACACCACGTACTTCGCCCACCAACGGATGATCCGCCAGCTCGCGTAGACGCTTTTGCAAATACGGTGCCGTTTCGTCATGGACGCGGCTGACAATTTTTTCATCGCGCAGGATGCGGATGTTTTCCAGCGCCACCGCAGCCGCCACCGGGTGCCCGGAGTAGGTGAAACCGTGGTTGAAATCGCCCCCTTCGTTGAGCACCGCCACCACTTCGTCGCGCACGATCAGGCCGCCCATGGGGATGTAGCCCGAGGTCAGGCCCTTGGCGATGGTCATCATGTCTGGCGTCAGATCGTAGAAATCGCTACCGAACCACTCACCGGTACGGCCAAAGCCACAGATCACTTCGTCGGCGACAAACAGGATGTCGTACTTGGCGAGGATTTCCTTGATGCGCGGCCAGTAGGTCGCTGGCGGCACGATCACGCCACCGGCACCCTGGATCGGCTCGGCAATAAAGGCACCGACGTTGTCCACGCCGACTTCCAGAATTTTCTCTTCCAGTTGATTGGCAGCCCAGACCCCGAACTCTTCAGGGCTCATGTCGCCGCCTTCACCGAACCAGTACGGCTGCGCGATATGCACGATACCCGGGATCGGCAAGTCGCCTTGCTCGTGCATATACGTCATGCCGCCCAGGCTCGCGCCGGCCACGGTGGAGCCGTGGTAGCCGTTCTTGCGGCTGATGATGGTTTTCTTGGTCGGCTGGCCCTTGATCGCCCAGTAGTGGCGAACCATGCGCAACATCGTGTCGTTGCCTTCGGAGCCGGAGCCAGTGAAGAACACATGGTTCATGCCGGCCGGGGCGATATCGGCGATGGCCTTGGCCAGCTCCAGCACCGGCGGGTGGGCGGTCTGGAAGAACAGGTTGTAGTAAGGCAGTTGTTTCATCTGCTTGGCGGCGGCGTCGGCCAGTTCATCGCGACCGTAACCGATGGCCACGCACCACAGGCCGGCCATGCCGTCGAGGATCTTGTTGCCTTCACTGTCCCACAGGTAAACGCCCTTGGCGTTGGTGATGATGCGCGGGCCTTTTTCTTTCAATTGCTTGAAGTCGCTGAACGGCGCCAGGTGGTGATCGTTGCTCAGGGCTTGCCATTCACGGGTTTGCGGGTTGTTGCTGGACATACCAATCTCCAAAAGTAGCAGGTGAGGGTGCGGCGCATCCCGGCCGCACCCGGCGCATCAGACGGCGAAGAGCAGGAATTCCCGCTCCCACGAACTGATCACGCGCTTGAAGTTTTCATGCTCGGCCCGCTTGACCGCGACGTAGCCAGTGATGAATTTGTGACCCAGGTATTTCTCGATGGTCTTGCTGTTTTCCATGCGCTCCAGCGCGTCTTCGATAGTCAACGGCAGGCGCAGGTTGCGCCGTTCGTAACCACGACCGACCACCGGCGCACTCGGGCTGATGCCTTCGACCATGCCGATATAGCCGCACAGCAAGCTGGCGGCGATCGCCAGGTACGGGTTGGCATCGGCGCCCGGCAGGCGGTTTTCCACGCGACGGTTCTGCGGGCCGGCATCCGGTACGCGCAGGCCGACGGTGCGGTTCTCTTCGCCCCACTCCACGTTCACCGGCGCCGAGGTGTCGGGCAGGAAGCGGCGGAACGAGTTGACGTTGGGGGCGAACAGCGGCAACAGCTCGGGAATGAACTTCTGCAGGCCGCCAATGTGGTGCAGGAACAGCTCGCTCTTGGAACCGTCTTCATTGGAGAACACGTTCTTGCCAGTGGCGATGTCGATGATGCTCTGGTGCAAGTGCATGGCACTGCCGGGCTCGCCGGTCATGGGCTTGGCCATGAAGGTGGCGGCAACGTCGTGCTTGAGCGCGGCTTCACGCATGGTGCGCTTGAACACCAGGATCTGGTCGGCCAGGGACAGGGCATCGCCATGACGGAAGTTGATTTCCATCTGCGCCGTGCCGTCCTCGTGGATCAGCGTGTCGAGGTCCAGCTCTTGCAGCTCGCACCAGTCGTAGACGTCTTCGAACAAGGGGTCGAATTCGTTGGCCGCTTCTATAGAGAAGGACTGGCGACCGGTTTCCGGGCGGCCGGAACGGCCAATCGGCGGTTGCAGCGGGAAGTCCGGGTCCTCGCAACGCTTGGTCAGGTAGAACTCCATCTCCGGCGCCACGATGGGCTGCCAGCCTTTGTCGGCGTAGAGCTTGAGGACTTTCTTGAGCACGTTGCGCGGCGACAGCTCGATCGGGTTGCCTTGCTTGTCGTAGGTGTCGTGGATCACCTGGGCGGTGGGTTCGATGGCCCAGGGCACGAGGAACACGGCGTTCTGGTCGGGGCGGCAGATCATGTCGATGTCGGCCGGGTCGAGCAGTTCGTAATAGATGTCGTCTTCGACATAGTCGCCGGTCACGGTCTGCAACAGAACGCTCTCGGGCAGGCGCATGCCTTTTTCGGCAATGAACTTGTTGGTCGGCGAGATCTTGCCCCGGGTGATCCCGGTGAGGTCGCCAATCATGCATTCGACTTCTGTGATCTTGTGGTCTTTCAACCAATCGGTGAGCTGGTCGAGGTTGTTACTCATAAATGCCTCTGGGCTGGGTTTCCTGACATCCATTAAAGGTCAGGCGTTGTTTGACGCGTGCGCGTCTCTTTGTTTCGCCCGCTTTCGGCAGGCATCGCCAAATGCCTTGAAGATCGCGAGGTAGTACGGATTGGAGCTTACCTGCCATTCAGGGTGCCATTGCACTCCTAATGCAAAAGCGTCTGCAAAAGCCTTGCCCTGTTTGAGCGAAAAAGCTTCGACCAGGCCATCCGGCGCGCGCGCTTCGACCTGCAGGCCGGGCGCCAGGCGGTCAACGCCCTGGCTGTGGATCGAGTTGACCTGGATCGTGTCCGGCAAGCCCAGGCTCGCCAATACACCGCCCGGGCTGATCGCCACGGCGTGCGCCGGGCCGTACTGGACTTCCAGCGGCTGGGTGTCGTCTTCGCGGTGATCCATCATGCCCGGCAGTTCATGAACCTTCTGGTGCAGGCTGCCGCCCAGGGCCACGTTCATTTCCTGGAAGCCCCGGCAAATCCCCAGCACCGGTACGCCTGCGGCAATCGCGGCGCGAATCAGCGGCAGGGTGTTTTGGTCCCGTGCAGGATCATGGGCAGTCCCAGGCGCACTGGCCGGGCCGTCGTAGTGAAAGGGTTCGATATTGGAGGGGGAACCGGTAAAGAGAATGCCGTCCAGGCCGTCAAGAATATTGGCCGGATCGAACAGATCCGCCAGGGACGGAATAATCAATGGCAAGCCCTTGGCAGCGATTGCCACGGCGCGGACGTATTTGTCGCCACTGATGTGATAAGCATGCAGACCAACCTGTTTGGAGCAGGCGGTGACGCCGATTAACGGCAGGCCAGACATGAAGCACCCCGGTATTATTGCTGTTATGGGTTTGAATCGAGCTTAGCCTTGTTCATTTTTTTACACAACACCCCCGTAAAAAATACAACACGGCCCGCTCAAGCCTGCTAGTCCCAAGCCGGTCAAACTGGCAAAACTGCCCAAAAAAGCCGCAAAAAAGCCCCCAAGGCGCTTTTTTAGGGCAAAAAAGGCCTCGCTTGACTTCGGCATGCCGTTCGGGTTGACTGAAACCAGAAAAGATCAATGATTGATATTTTTAACAACA
The DNA here is from genome assembly GCF_900004755.1 of Pseudomonas sp. 25 R 14. Lineage (NCBI taxonomy): Bacteria > Pseudomonadati > Pseudomonadota > Gammaproteobacteria > Pseudomonadales > Pseudomonadaceae > Pseudomonas > Pseudomonas sp. 25 R 14. The sequence goes on from NZ_CVTS01000008.1 coordinate 47,681, forward strand.
AAGGTGTTGCATCATGTCGGTACCCCCGCGTGCCGTTCAGCTTAACGAAGCGAACGCGTTCCTTAAGGATCATCCTGAGGTTCTGTACGTAGACCTTCTAATTGCGGATATGAATGGTGTGGTGCGCGGTAAGCGCATCGAACGCACCAGCCTCCACAAGGTTTACGAGAAGGGCATTAACCTGCCTGCCTCTTTATTTGCCCTGGATATCAATGGCTCGACGGTGGAAAGCACCGGCCTGGGTCTGGACATCGGTGATGCTGACCGAATCTGTTATCCAATCCCCGATACCCTGTGCAATGAGCCCTGGCAAAAGCGCCCTACCGCGCAACTGCTGATGACCATGCACGAACTTGAAGGTGAACCTTTCTTCGCCGATCCGCGCGAAGTGCTCCGCCAAGTTGTAACCAAGTTTGACGATCTAGGCCTGACCATCTGCGCTGCCTTCGAGCTTGAGTTCTACCTGATCGACCAGGAGAACGTGAACGGCCGGCCACAGCCTCCCCGCTCGCCGATCTCCGGCAAACGCCCGCACTCGACACAGGTCTACCTGATCGACGACCTCGACGAATACGTCGACTGCCTCCAGGACATTCTGGAAGGTGCCAAAGAGCAAGGCATCCCAGCTGACGCCATCGTCAAGGAAAGTGCCCCGGCGCAGTTCGAAGTGAACCTGCACCACGTCGCCGACCCGATCAAGGCATGCGACTACGCGGTACTGCTCAAGCGTTTGATCAAGAACATTGCCTACGACCATGAGATGGACACCACCTTCATGGCCAAGCCTTACCCGGGCCAGGCAGGCAATGGTTTGCACGTGCATATTTCGATCCTGGACAAAGACGGCAAGAACATCTTTGCCAGCGAGGATCCCGAGCAGAACGCCGCATTGCGTCACGCGATCGGCGGTGTGCTGGAGACCCTGCCTGCACAAATGGCTTTCCTGTGCCCCAACGTCAACTCCTACCGTCGTTTCGGCGCACAGTTCTACGTGCCGAACTCGCCGTGCTGGGGCCTGGACAACCGCACCGTGGCGATTCGCGTACCGACCGGCTCGTCCGACGCGGTACGTATCGAACACCGTGTGGCCGGCGCCGACGCCAACCCTTACCTGCTGATGGCTTCGGTCCTGGCAGGCGTGCACCACGGTCTGACCAACAAGATCGAACCTGGCGCACCGGTGGAAGGCAACAGCTACGAGCAGAACGAGCAAAGCCTGCCGAACAACCTGCGTGATGCCCTGCGCGAGTTGGACGACAGCGAGGTGATGGCCAAGTACATCGATCCGAAATACATCGATATCTTCGTCGCCTGCAAGGAAAGTGAGCTGGAGGAGTTCGAACACTCCATCTCCGACCTTGAGTACAACTGGTACCTGCATACCGTATAAGCGGTGGTTGCATTGAAAAAACGCCACAGGCCTTTGGTCTGTGGCGTTTTTTTTGGGATTCTTCAGGGAGACCTGGCTGGCCTCTTCGCGAGCAAGCCCGCTCCCACATTCGACCTCATTTCAAAGGTGGAATACGGTCGAATGTGGGAGCGGGCTTGCTCGCGAAGGCGTCCTGGCAGACAACACAGACGGCTGCTCATACAATGCCCGCTGCCCTGTAGGAGACTTCCATGACCCGCCCCGCCGCCCCTCGCAAACCCCGCGCCCGCAGCCAGGCCCGGATCGACGCGATCCTCGACGCCGCCCGCACCTTGCTGGCCGCCGAAGGCGTGGCCAGCCTGTCGATCTACAGCGTGGCCGAACGGGCGCAGATTCCGCCGTCGTCGGTGTATCACTTTTTCGCCAGCGTACCGGCCTTGCTCGAAGCGCTGACAGCTGACGTGCACGCCGCGTTTCGCGCCGCGCTGCAAGCGCCCATCGACCACGATCAACTGCACACTTGGCGCGACCTGTCGCGCGTAGTGGAGTTGCGCATGCTGACCATCTACAGCAACGACGCCGCCGCCCGGCAATTGATCCTCGCCCAGCACGGCCTCACCGAAGTCACCCAGGCCGACCGCCAGCACGACCTGGAGTTGGGGGACTTGATGCTGCAAGTGTTCAACCGCCACTTTGAAGTACCGGTGCTGCCGGCGGACGTGGACGTGTTTGCCCTGGCGCTGGAGTTGAGCGACCGCGTTTACGCGCGCTCGGTGCATCAGCATGGGCAGATCACCCCGCGCATGGCGGAGGAAGGGATGCGGGTGTTTGATGCGTATGTGGGGCTTTATTTGCCGGTGTTTTTACCTAAGCGATAAGTGTTGTGGTGACTGGGTCGGCCTCTTCGCGAGCAAGCCCGCGCCCACATTTTGATTTGTGAATACATTCAAAAATGTGGGCGCGAGCTTGCTCGCGATAGCGGTCGGAAGCCGATCACAGCTTGGCGATCGACACCTCGGTAGACTTCACAAACGCAATCACTTCACTGCCAATCACCAACTCCAGCTCTTTCACCGAGCGGGTAGTGATTACCGAAGTGACGATGCCGGACGCAGTCTGCACGTCGATTTCCGACAGCACGTCGCCTTCGACGATTTCCTTGATGGTGCCTTTGAACTGGTTACGCACGTTGATCGCTTTGATAGTCATGGTGTTACTCCTTAAGGGACAAGTGAGTTATTGCGCCCACCGCAATTGCGTAGGCAACGGTGAAACAGGTTCCGGCTCCGGCGGCGTGCCGGGCAGTGACAGCACACGGTTGAGCACTTCAGTTTCCAGGGCCGCCAGGCGATGGGAGCCGCGGACCCGCGGGCGTGGCAGTTCCACATGCAGGTCGAGGCCGATTTCGCCGTCTTCGATCAGGATTACCCGATCGGCAATGGCCACGGCTTCGCTGACGTCATGGGTCACCAGCAACACGGTGAAACCGTGCTTGCGCCACAGGTTTTCGATCAGTTGCTGCATCTCGATGCGGGTCAGGGCATCCAGCGCACCCAGGGGTTCATCCAGCAGTAACAGGCGCGGCTGGTGAATCAACGCGCGGGCCAGGGCCACCCGTTGTTTCTGGCCACCGGACAACGCCGCCGGCCATTCATCGGCACGCTCGGCCAGGCCGACCGCCTCCAGCGCCTCAAGCGCCTGGGGCCGCCAGTTGCCTTTAAGGCCCAGGCCGACGTTATCGATGATCTTTTTCCACGGCAGCAGGCGTGCTTCCTGGAACATCAGCCGCGTGTCTTCGAGCGCTTCGCTCAGCGGTGCAGAGCCTGCGAGCAATTCGCCACTGCTGGCGCTATCAAGGCCGGCCAGCAAGCGCAGCAAGGTACTTTTGCCACAGCCACTGCGGCCGACAACAGCCACGAACTGCCCCGCCGGAATGTGCAGGTCGATCTCGCGCAAGACTTCCCGCGCGCCAAACGCCTTGCGCAGCTTGCGCACCGCCAACGGGATACCCCGCAGCAGGCGTGGAGGTTGTTGAGCGGTCATGCCGCACCTCCTTTTTGCACTTGATAGGCCGGATGCCAGCGCAGCCACACACGCTCCAGGCCACGCGCCGCCAGGTCTGCCAATTTGCCGAGCACCGCGTACAGCACAATCGCCAGCACCACCACGTCGGTTTGCAGGAACTCCCGGGCATTCATCGCCAGGTAGCCGATGCCGGAGCTGGCAGAGATGGTTTCTGCAACGATCAGCGTCAGCCACATAAAGCCCAGGGCAAAGCGCACACCCACCAGGATCGACGGCAACGCGCCCGGCAGGATCACCTGACGAAACAGACTGAAGCCGGACAAGCCATAACTGCGAGCCATCTCCACCAGCGCCGGATCGACGTTGCGGATGCCGTGATACGTATTGAGGTAGATCGGAAACAGCGTGCCGAGGGCGACCAGGAAAATCTTCGCCGTCTCATCAATGCCGAACCACAAAATCACCAGCGGGATCAGCGCCAGGTGCGGCACGTTGCGAATCATCTGCACCGAGCTGTCCAACAGGCGTTCGCCCCATGTCGACAGGCCGGTGATAAAGCCCAGGGCCAGGCCGATGCCGCCACCGATCACAAAACCCAGGCCCGCGCGCCAGCCGCTGATGGCCAGGTGGGTCCAGATTTCACCACTGCTGACCAGGTGTACCCCAGCCGCAATCACTGCGCTGGGCGCCGGCAGAATACGTGTCGACAACCAGCCCGCCGACACCGACAACTGCCACACTGCCAGCAACAGGATCGGCAGCGCCCAGGGCGCCAGTCGATGCAGAATCCGTTGACTATTCATGACGGCGCCTCAGCTCTGCGACGCGGCTTTGGGAAGAATATCGTTGGCCACCATCTCGCCAAACGGGCTCACGTAACCGGCGCTTTTCGGCAGCTCGGGACGTTCGATATCCAGGTGCGGGAACAGCAACTCCGCAACCCGGTACGACTCTTCCAAGTGGGGATAACCGGAGAAGATGAAGGTATCGATGCCCAGCTCTGCGTACTCCTTGACCCGCGCCGCCACGGTCGGCCCATCGCCTACCAGTGCAGTGCCGGCGCCGCCGCGCACCAGGCCGACGCCGGCCCACAGGTTGGGGCTGACTTCGAGGTTGTCGCGACTGCCACCATGCAAGGCGGCCATGCGTTGCTGGCCCACCGAATCAAAGCGCGCCAGCGAGGCCTGGGCACGGGCGATGGTGTCGTCGTCCAGATGGGAGATCAGTTTGTCGGCGGCTTTCCAGGCTTCATCGTTGGTTTCACGCACGATCACATGCAAGCGAATACCAAAGCGCACGGTACGCCCAAGCTTGGCTGCCTTGGCCCGCACCTGCTGGATTTTTTCCGCCACTGCCGCCGGTGGTTCGCCCCAGGTCAGGACCATTTCCACTTGTTCGGCTGCCAGGTCCTGGGCCGCTTCGGAAGATCCGCCGAAATACAGCGGCGGACGTGGCTGCTGGATCGGTGGGTACAGCAATTTGGCGCCTTTGACGCTGATGTGCTGGCCGTCGTAGTCCACGGTTTCACCTTCCAGCACGCGGCGCCAGATGCGAGTGAATTCCACCGAGGCCTGGTAGCGCTCCTCATGGCTGAGGAACAGACCGTCGCCAGCCAGTTCCTCTGGATCACCGCCGGTCACCAGGTTGAACAGCGCCCGCCCACCGGACAATCGGTCCAGGGTCGCGGCCTGACGCGCGGCCACCGTCGGCGAGATGATCCCGGGGCGCAGTGCGACCAGAAATTTCAGACGCTGGGTCACCGGGATCAGCGAGGCGGCCACCAGCCACGAGTCTTCGCAGGAACGTCCGGTGGGGATCAGTACCCCGCCAAAGCCCAGGCGATCTGCGGCCTGGGCGACCTGTTGCAGATAACCGTGATCCACGGCGCGCGCGCCTTCGGCGGTGCCAAGGTAATGGCCGTCGCCGTGGGTAGGCAGGAACCAGAAAATATTGAGGCTCATGGAGTTGTCTCCTGAAGAAATCGGATTACGGCGCTTTGGCCACGGTCGCAGGTGGCGTCCAGATCACGTCCTTGATGCTCAAGGGCTTGGGAATCAATTTGAGCTGGTAGAAGGTGTCGGCGATTTTCTGCTGGGCGGCGACCACTTCCGGGGTCAGGAACAGCGCGCCGTAACCCTGGCGTTTCACCGAGGTCAGGGTGATGTCAGCCGGCAGGCCAAGCAGTGGGGCGACTTGTTCGGTGACTTCCTGGGGGTTGGCCTTGGACCATTCGCCCACGGCGCGCACTTCTTCCACCAGCGCCCTGATCACGTCCGGATGTTTTTCGGTGTAAGGCTTGGTGGCCAGGTAGAACTGGTGGTTATCGGCAATGCCGGTGGCGTCACGCAGGGTGCGCGCTTGCAGTTGTTTCTCGGCGGCAGCCTGGTACGGGTCCCAGATCACCCAGGCATCGACACTGCCACGTTCGAAGGCGGCACGGGCGTCGGCGGGCGGCAGGAACACGGTCTGTACGTCGGTGTATTTCAGGCCGGCGTCTTCCAGGGCGCGCACCAGCAGGTAATGCACGTTGGAGCCTTTGTTGAGCACGACTTTCTTGCCCTTGAGCTCAGCCACCGACTTGATCGGCGAGTCCTTGGGCACCAGGATGGCCTCGCTGGTCGGCGCTGGCGGTTCGTAGGCAACGTAGAGCAGATCGGCACCGGCGGCCTGGGCGAATACCGGCGGGGTTTCGCCAGTCACACCAAAGTCGATGGAGCCGACATTCAGCCCTTCGAGCAACTGCGGGCCACCGGGAAATTCGGTCCACTGCACGTTCACGCCCTGCTCAGCCAGGCGCTTTTCCAGGGTGCCCTTGGCTTTGAGCAGCACCAGGGTGCCGTACTTCTGATAACCGATCCGCAGGGTTTCGGCCGCTTGAGCTTGAACAATGGCGCCGAAGGACACAGCCGCAGCAAACAGTGCGACCAGGCCCCGACGCAAGATGACAGTGCGCATGGCGCTCTCCAAATTGACGATGAGGGTTGTGGCTGCACCTGCTTGGCCGATGGCGGCTGAGTAAGGTGAGGGTTTCTTACATTAGGGTGTGGCTTACATCCGGGTGAGGCTTAGATGCTCCAGCGAGCACTCAACAAACGTTCATTCAACACATGGGGGTCCAGCGGTTGCGGGCGGCGGGCCATGGCGCTGTAGAACTGCTCCAGGGCTTCGCTCAAGCGTTGTTCAAGGATCGGCACCAACTGCGCCTGGGCACTGCCTTCGCCGTAGGCGATCTGGCTGTCTTCGGCGAAAATCCCATGCAGCAATTCCTGGGCCTTGAGTGCCGACAGCACGGGTTTCAAGGCGTAATCCACCGCCAGCATGTGGGCGATACTGCCGCCGGTGGCCATGGGCAATACCACTTTGTGGGCCAGGGCGCGTTCCGGCAGCAGATCGAGGATGGTTTTCAACGCGCCAGAAAACGACGCCTTGTACACCGGCGTGGCGATCAACAAGCCATCGGCATTGGCTACCTGGGCCAGCAAGTCGAGGACCTTGGGGCTGTCGAAGCGTGCGTACAGCAAATCCTCGGCGGGGAAGTCCCGTATCTGATAACTCACCACTTCCACGCCTTGCTGCTGCAACCAGCGCCGCGAATGATCCAGCAGCACCCCTGAGCGGGAGCGTTGGCTGGGACTGCCACCAAGTGTTACGACCAGCATCTGGGAGTTTCCTTGAGCAAGTGTCGGCGGTTCGCGGTGCGGCGATGACGCCAAGATGGAACAGACCTTAGCAGCAGATTTATATATCTATAAATCTTATTTATTCATTTGTTTATTCTTAAATTGCATATGCGAGAAATCATTCGCCAGGCGAAAAAAAGGCCGTCGAAACGGCCTGAAAACCCCTGCTATGTGAGCACTGAAATGCGATCAACCTGTGGGAGCGGGTTAACGATTAGGCTGTGGCGTGAGCCGCAGATACGGCTTCACCGCGCGATAGCCCTTGGGAAAGCGTTGCTTGATCTCGTCCTCATCCTTGAGCGACGGCACGATCACCACTTCATCACCGTCCTGCCAGTTGGCCGGAGTGGCGACTTTGTAGTTGTCGGTCAGTTGCAACGAGTCGATGACCCGCAGGATTTCGTGGAAGTTGCGCCCGGTGCTGGCCGGGTAGGTGATGGTCAGGCGAATCTTTTTGTTCGGGTCAATCACGAACAGCGAACGCACGGTGAGCGTGTCGTTGGCATTGGGGTGGATCAGGTCGTAGAGGTCCGAAACCTTGCGGTCGGCATCGGCCAGGATCGGGAAATTGACGACAGTGGCCTGGGTTTCGTTGATGTCCTCGATCCACTTGTGGTGGGAGTCCACCGGGTCTACCGACAGGGCAATGGCCTTGACCCCACGCTGGGCGAATTCGTCCTTGAGCTTGGCGGTGAAACCCAGCTCGGTGGTGCACACCGGGGTGAAGTCCGCCGGGTGGGAAAACAACACGCCCCAGCTATCGCCCAGCCACTCGTGGAAGCGAATCTTGCCGGCGCTGGAATCCTGTTCAAAGTCGGGGGCGATATCGCCCAGTCTGAGGCTCATGGTGTGGCTCCTGATGAGTGCTTATGGAGCCCACTGTGCCTGCTTTGAATTTAATTTAAAAAGAATAAATATCGATTTATTTAGACCATAAATGAATATACAGCTTTGCGTTGATTGACCAATTTCTGGGCAAAAAAAACCTCGCGATTAACGCGAGGTTTTTTTCTCAACGGTTCTTACAGGAAGCTGTAAGTGTAGTTGAAGATCAGACGAGTCTGGTCTTGGTCCTGGATGCCAGTGCCGCTGCCGCGATAGACACCGTGACGCAGTGTGGTGCCAAAGCCTTTCAGAGCGCCCTGCTGAATGGTGTAGTCGACACGCATATCGCGTTCCCACTCGGACTGGTCGCTGCCGCCGTTCTTGGCTTTGATGTTGTCGCCATGCAGGTAAGCAATCGAGGTTTTCAGACCTGGAACGCCCAATGCAGCGAAGTCGTAGGAGTACTGACCGAAGGTGGTGTTTTCACCCGCACGCACGAAGGAGTTGATCATGCTATCGGTGAAGAGGTAGAAGCTGGAACCGCCAGCGCCTTCGTTACGGCCATTACCGTCGACAACACCGCCCTGGTTCAACCAGACGAAACCGCCGTCATCATTCACACGCTGGTGACCGACCATGAACGCACTGCCACCCAGGCTATAGGTGAACATGGCGCTCCAGGTTTTGTTATTAACCTCGCCAGCGTCCTTCGCATAACCACCATTGTTGTTGAACTGGTAGCCAGCCTGACCGTTCTTACCGTCGGAGCTGCTATCGAAGTAGCGCACGTCGGTTTTGAACGACTGGCCTTCGGTAATCGGGTAGACGTGAACCAGACCCAGGAAGTGCTGCTTATAGAAGTCTTCCAGGTTGGCGTAGTAGTACTGCAAGGTCAGGTCTTTGGTGACCTTCCAGTCAGCACCGCCATAACGGAACTTGTTGCTTTCCTGGCTGGCGCCTGCAACCGACAGGCCAGTGCTGTTGCTCGAAGCACGACCGGTGGCGTGTTCAAGTTGACCGCCGTTGAACGTCACGTTGTCGATTTCTTTGGAGGTGACAGTGCCGCCTTCAAAGGTTTGTGGCAGCAGACGGCCATCGCTTGCGATCACGACCGGCAGGTTCGGAGCCAGGGCTCCGCCCAGATGGGCCTCGGTCTTGGAAAAGCGAGCCTTTACGTTGGCGCTCGCGCTGCTCCAGCTGCTCACAGCCGAACCGTCGGTGTCGCTTGGAACAAAGGAGTTGTTGTCTGGGTGGTGGCCACGGCCACCGTCCAGGTGAAAGCCGACCAATGCCTGGGCATCGATACCAAAGCCAACCGTACCTTCAGTGAAACCAGACTGGACGTTGAACTTCAGGCCGGTGGCCGTTTCGCGCTGGTCAGAACCACCTTCACGCTGATCGTTATCAAAATACAGGGTCCGCGAACTGACGGATGCCTTGGTGTCTTCAACAAAACCAGCGGCGCCTGCTTGCTGAGCCAAAACCCCAGCCGCGATGGCGAACGCCAATGTGGACTTCTTCATGTACCGCTCCTCTCGTTTCTAATTTTTGTAGTTCTTTGGTCTCGGGTCTGACGCCCTCGATCCACAGATGCGCGATTAGCGCCAGATCGTGACTGACAAGTCAATCGTAACCTTGTGTGTCTACTACCTTCGTCTAATCGCAGTTGATTTGGTCCCTGCAGGGTAATGAGTTTTTCATACACCCAAAAAGAATTATTTCGTCCTTTTTCATACTATTCAGGAATAACACTTTCCATGGGGCGACCAACCCGCAGTGGGGTATCGCTCCATAAGCTAATTCCTAAAGGGTATTTGTTAGCCATTTTTTAGATCGTTTAGTGTGAACAGAATCCTGCACACGTCACTCACGATCAAAAAGGCGACGCCATCATGGCCAAACGCGCATCCTCTCGTCAATTTGTTACAGTTTTACTATCCCTTACAATTTCTTTTGGGGCGCAGGCGGCCAACCTCACCGTCGGCTATCAAACCGGTATCGATCCGAGCAAAGTGCCCCAGGCCGACGGCCTTTATGAGCAGGCCATTGGCGAGAAAATCGACTGGCGCCGCTTCAACAGCGGCCCGGAGGTGGTCACCGCGATTGCCTCCGGCGATGTACAGATCGGCAACCTCGGCTCCAGCCCGTTGGCGGCCGCCGCATCCCGTAACCTACCCATCGTAGCGTTCATCGTATCGGCCCAGATCAATAGTTCTGAAGCTTTGGTAGTGCGTAACGGCAGCCATATTGACGCACCCAAGGACCTGATCGGCAAAACCATCGCCACGCCGTTTGTCTCCACATCCCACTACAGCCTGCTCGCGGCCTTGAAACACTGGGGCCTGGACACAAAGCAGGTCAAAGTGGTGAACCTGCAACCAGGCGAAATTGCCGCAGCCTGGAAACGCGGGGATATCGACGGTGCATTTGTCTGGTCACCCGCCCTGGGGGAAATCCGCAAGACCGGCAAGACCCTGACCGACGCGGCTCAGGTGGGCCAATGGGGCGCGCCGACGTTTGAGGTGTGGGTAGCACGCAAGGATTTTGCCGAGAAGCATCCAGAGATCGTGGCCAAGTTTGCCAAGGTCACCCTGGACTCGTTTGCCGACTACGCAGCCAATAAAGCCAAGTGGACGGTGGATTCGTCGCCGGTGCAGAAGATCGCCAGGCTGACCGGCGCAAACGCCGCAGATATCCCTGAACTGCTGGAAGGCAGCACCTTCCCCGATGCCCAGGCGCAGCAAACCGACGCCTTGCTTAATGGCGCAACGGCCAAGGCCATTGGGGAGACCGCCAAATTCCTGAAGGAACAAGGCAAGGTGGAAACTGTGCTGCCGGACTATTCGGCGTTTGTGACAGACAAATTTATCCAGGAATAAACACGGACAAAAAATGTGGGAGCGGGCTTGCTCGCTCCCACATTTAGGTATTGGGTGTACCGAATACCGTGTTTATAAGGTCTTCTCGAAGATCTTCGAATTACGCTGGAAGTTGTACAGCGACGCCCGTGCCGACGGTAGGCGATCCACGCTGCTCGGCACAAACCCGCGCTCGCGGAACCAATGGGCGGTGCGAGTCGTCAGCACGAACAGCGTCTTCAAGCCTTGGGTGCGGGCACGGGTTTCGATGCGCTCCAGCAGCTCATCACCGCGACCGCCATGGCGATATTCCGGATTGACCGCCAGGCACGCCAGCTCACCCGCGTCGGAATCGGCAATCGGGTACAACGCGGCACACGCGATGATCATGCCTTCGCGCTCCACCACGCTGAACTGCTCGATTTCCCGCTCCAGCACTTCCCGTGAACGACGCACCAGGATCCCCTGCTCTTCCAGCGGGCTGATCAGGTCCAGCAAGCCGCCGACGTCTTCAATCGCCGCCTCGCGCACCAGTTCGAACTGTTCCTGGGCCACCAGCGTACCGCCGCCGTCCCGGGTAAACAGTTCGGTCAACAGCGCACCGTCCTCGACATAACTGACGATATGGCTGCGCCCCACGCCCCCACGACAGGCCTCGGCCGCCGCATCGAGCAGTTCGGCCTGATAGTTGTTGCCCAGGCGTTGCAGGTGCGCCGGCACTTGTTGCGGGCGCAGTTCGCGCACCAACCGGCCATTTTCGTCGATCAGGCCCAGGTCGGCGCCAAACAGCAGCAGCTTGTCGGCGCCCAGGTCGATGGCGGCGCGAGTGGCCACATCTTCACAGGCCAGGTTGAAAATCTCCCCGGTCGGCGAATAGCCCAGTGGCGACAGGACGACGATGGAGCGCTCATCCAGCAGACGATTGATGCCCTTGCGGTCGACCCGGCGCACTTCGCCGGTGTGGTGGTAGTCGATGCCGTCGAGCACGCCGATCGGCCGCGCGGTCACCAGGTTGCCACTGGCCACCCGCAGGCGCGAGCCCTGCATCGGCGAGGACGCCATGTCCATGGACAAACGCGCTTCAATGGCGATGCGCAGGTGGCCCACTGCATCGATCACACACTCCAGGGTCGCTGCATCGGTGATGCGCATCCCATCGTGGTAATGCGGGGTCAGGCCGCGGGCAGCGAGGCGGGTTTCGATTTGCGGGCGCGAGCCATGCACCAGCACCAGGCGCACGCCGAGGCTGTGCAGCAGCACCAGGTCGTGGACGATATTGCCGAAGTTCGGGTGATCCACACCATCGCCCGGCAGCATGACCACAAAGGTGCAGTCACGGTGGGCATTGATGTAGGGCGAAGCGTGACGAAGCCAATTGACGTATTCGGGCATAAAACCTGGGCCTGTAATAAAAAGCAGCCAAAAAAGGATGAATCGCTAAACGCACAGCGGGCTGATGGTTATCGTCGGAACAGGCTTGGCGACACGCTCGCTCTCCTTCTATGTACGGGGTGCAATGGGGTTAATTTATGCAGGCTTGAGACAGTAATGTTCAATCAGTTCCCGCAATAGACGCACTGTAGGCGTCAAGCGTGACATTTCAAGGTACTCGCCCGGTTGGTGGGCGCAGGCAATGTCCCCAGGGCCGAGCACCAGGGTTTCGCAACCAAGGCGCTGAAGATAAGGCGCTTCAGTACCGAACGCTACTGCTTCGGCACGATGGCCGGTCAAATGTTCCGCGACACGCACCAGTTCGGCGTCTTCAGGCTGCTCGAAGGGTGGCACTTCGGGGAACAGCGGCGCGTAGTCGATCTTTACTTGATGGCGTTCGGCGATGGGCTGCAGTTTCAGGCGGATCGCGTCGCGCAACACCTGGGGGTCCATGCCGGGCAAGGGCCGCAGGTCGAACTCCAGGGAGCACTGGCCGCAAATCCGGTTGGGGTTATCGCCGCCGTGGATACAGCCAAAATTCAAGGTCGGCTGGGGCACCGTGAATTGTGGGTTGCGGTATTCCCGTTGCCAGGCCAGGCGCAGGCCGCGCAGTTCGCCCATGGCGTCATGCATGGCTTCAAGGGCGCTGTGGCCCAGGCTCGGGTCCGACGAATGACCGCTGCGCCCGAGGATATCGATGCGCTCCATCATCACCCCCTTGTGCAGGCGGATCGGCTTGAGGCCCGTGGGCTCGCCAATTACCGCCGCGCGCCCCAGGGGG
>NZ_CVTS01000034.1:0-6802 GCF_900004755.1 Pseudomonas sp. 25 R 14
ACCATTTCCAGCGACCGTTCAACCGCCACGCCCACCAGCACGTCCGGGCCGACGCCCAGTTCCAGCAGGCGGTGCGCCCACTGGTTGGCCCGGGCATTGAGTTCGGCGTAGCTCAGTTGTTGTTCGGCAAATACCAGCGCCACCGCTTCTGGGGTGCGCGCCGCCTGTTCTTCGATCAACTGCTGGATGCACTGCCCGGCCGGGTAAGCTGCGGCGGTGCGGTTCCACTCATGCAACATTTGCTGCTGGCTGGTCTCAAACAGCTTGAGCTCGCCCAGTGGACTGTCCGCTGCTACCTCAAGCATCTGTTCGAGCACCGCCAGCAGTTGCTCGCTCACTTGACCAATGGTCGAGGCCGCAAAGTGCGCACACTGGTAGCTGAAGTTGAACGCCAGGGTCTGCCCCACACCGATCATCACGGTCAACGGGTAGTTGGTCCGCTCGAAATAACTGACGTTCTTGAACACCAGCTCCTTGGGCGCTTCCTGCTGCAGCACCTCGGACACCGGGTAGTTCTCGAACACCAGCAGGCTGTCGAACAGGTCACCGCCGTCCTGCGCGGCCCAGCGCTGGATGTCGAACAGCGGCGTGTATTCGTACTCACGCAGGCGCAGGTTCAACTGCTGCACACTGTGCAACCAGCTTTCCAGGCTTTGTTCAGGTTGTGGGCTGGCAATCACCGGCAGCGTATTGATGAACAGGCCGATCTGTTGTTCGACGCCCTTGAGGTCGGCAGGCCGCCCGGACACAGTAGCCCCGAACGCCACGCTCGATTGACCGGTATAACGCTTCAACAGCAACAGCCAGGCCGCCTGGACCAAGGTGTTGAGGGTGACTTTGTGAGCCTGGGCCAGGCTGCGCAGACGTTGGGTGGTAGGTTCGTCCACAACTTGGCGCTGTTCGCCATAGAGCGCCTGCGAACCGGCGACTGGTGTGTGTGCGATAGCACGGGCCAAATGGGTCGGCTCATTGAGCGCCAGCAGTTGCTCTTTCCAGAATCGCTCGCTGGCCTCGGCATCCTGGCGTTGCAGCCACTGGATGTAGTCACGATAGCGGCCGGCATTCAACGCCAGCGTTTCACCGCTGTAGCGCTGCAACACCTCCCCCATCAATTGCGAAGCGCTCCAGCCATCCATGAGGATGTGATGGTTGGTGTAGATCAGGTGATAACGCAGTGCATCGACGCGTATCAGCACCAGACGCAATAACGGTGCCTGCGTCAAATCAAAGCCCTGCGCAAGCTCGGCCAAGGCCCGGGCGTCCAGCTGCGCCATGAGGTCGGCGCGACCTTGCCAGTCCAATACCGTGAACGGCACGCTGACGTGTGGGTGGACCACCTGCACCGGTTGCTCCAGGCTGCCCTGCCAGACAAAACTGGTGCGCAGTACATCACGAGCATCCATCGTGGCTTGCCAGGCGGCCAGAAAACGTTGCGGATCAAGTCCCTCGACATCCAGCCGCACCTGGTTGGTGTAACTGCCACCCTGAGGCTCATACAGGGTATGGAACAACATGCCACGCTGCATCGGCGACAAGGCATACACATCCTCAATCGCACCAGCACTGGCCGGCAATTCGTCCAGTTGCTGCTGGGTCAAAGTCGCCAGCGGGAAATCCGAGGGTGTCAGGCCACGATGCTGGGGCTGGCAACAATGTTCAATCAGTTGCTCAAGTTCACGGGCGTATTCATCGGCCAGGCGCTGAATCACCGGCTCACTGAACATCTGCTCACTGAAGGTCCAACCCAGGCTCAACTCACCGCCATACACCTGGCCATTGAGTGACAACCAATTGCCCAATGACGCCAGCGGGCTGTGCTCGGCGCCTTTGGCTTCAGTGGCCGGAACAAACAGCACACCGTCCTCGGCATCGAAACTGCCGTCGAACTGCCCCAGGTAGTTAAAGGTAATGCGCGGCACTGCTTGTTGGCTCAGGGCCTGGCGTGTCGGCTCATCGCCCAGGTAACGCAACAGGCCAAAACCGACCCCGCGATCGGGTACCGCACGCAGTTGCTCCTTGATCTGCTTGATCGAATCGGCGATAGCGTCAGCTGGCGTCAGATTGACCGGGAACATACTGGTGAACCAGCCCAGGGTGCGGGTCAAGTCCAACTGTTCAAACAACTCCTCACGACCATGCCCCTCAAGCTGGATCAGCGTTGAGCCTTGCCCGGTCCAGCGGCAGATCACCCGCGCCAAAGCAGCCAACAGCAAGTCGTTGATCTGGGTCCGGTAGGCCACGGCCGTGTCCTGCAACAACTGACGGGTCAGGGTTGAGTTCAATCGCGTGTAGACCGTCTGGGCATGACAGTTTTGCAGTGAGCCTTGCGGGTTGTCGCAAGGCAGTTGTGCGGCATCGGCCAGCCCCTGGGCTTGCCAGTACGGCAACTGTTGCAGTAAAGCGGCGCTCTGGCCATGAGCCTGCAAGTGCTCGACCCAGCGCTTGAATGACACCGTCTTGAGGCCGAACGTGATCACCTGCCCCGCCAACAGCTGCCTATAAGCCTCTTGCAGGTCCTCCAGCAGGATGCGCCAGGACACACCGTCCACCACCAAATGGTGCACCACTAACAACAGGCGTTGCTCGCCTCCGGGCAATTCGAAGAGCACCGCACGCAATAGCGGCCCGTGCTCCAGGCCGAGACTGCCCTGGGCCTGGTCGGCAAGCCATTCAAGCTCGCCCAGGTCAGCCACCGTTTTGTGCCAGAGCGGCGCGGACAACAACTGCTGTTGCTCCAGGGAGCGATAGCTTGCCGTCAGGTTCTGTGGGTCAAAGCTCAGGCGCAAGCCGTCGTGATGACTGATCAGTGCCTGCAATGCCTGTTCAAGGCGTTGCGGATCCAGAGGGTTCAACGGCTTGAGCAACACCGATTGGTTCCAGCGCTGACGCTCGGGGATTGCCTGCTCAAAGAACCACTGCTGCACCGGTAACAGGGCGCAGGCACCGCTGACCGGGCCTTGTTCAACGAGCCCATCCGGTTCGCCGACCTCAGCCACCCTCGCCAGGCGCTGGACTGTTTGTTGCTGAAACAGATCTTTAGGGGTAAAGCGAATACCCGCCTGGCGCGCCCGGCTGACCACTTGGATCGAAATGATCGAGTCGCCACCCAGGGTAAAGAAGTTATCCGTGACACCAACCTGCTCAAGCTTGAGGATGTCCTGCCAGATCGCCACAAGCTGGCGCTCCAGGGCATTGCCCGGGGCAAGGTATGCCCGCAGGTTCTGGGTCAGGTCTGGCACCGGTAAAGCCTTGCGGTCGAGCTTGCCATTGGGGGTCAGCGGCAACTGGTCGAGGAACACCACATGCGCCGGCACCATGTACTCCGGCAAGTGCTCCTTGAGCTGCGCCTTGATCGCCTCGCCCAGGGCTGCCGCCCCTTCGCTGGCACTGACGGAGGCCACCAGATAGGCCACCAGTTGCTGACCGCTGGCCCCTTCGATTGCCAGTACCACGCCTTCGCGCACGGACTCAAGGGCCAGCAACCGCGCCTCGATTTCACCCAGTTCGATACGGAAGCCACGCACCTTGACCTGATGGTCGATACGCCCCACGTATTCGATCACGCCATCGGCGCGGTAACGGGTCAGGTCGCCGGTACGGTACAGACGCTCGCCCGTGGTCGAGAATGGGTTGGGCACATAACGTTCGGCCGTCAGGCCTGGACGGAACAGGTAGCCACGGGTGATACCCTCGCCCGCCAGATACAGCTCGGCGGCGACGCCTATCGGTACCGTTTGCAGCTGTTGGTCCAGCAAGTAGCTGGCGGTGTTGTCCAGGGGCCGGCCAATATTGGCCGATGCTCCGATGGCGCGCCGGGTCCAGGTCGAATAGGTAGTGTCTTCCGATGGCCCGTACAAGTCGTAGACATGCTCCACCGTGGGCTGCGCATAGAGCACTTCTACCAACGACTGCTTCAGCGGTTCACCGGCCAGGTTGATGATGCGCACACTCGCGGGAATCTGCCCGGCCCGTTGCAGGGCGGCAATCGCCGACGGCACGGTGTTGATCAGGCGCACTTGATCCCGGGCCGCCAGGTCAGGCAGCTCCAGGGCATTGCGTGCCATGACGATTGAACCGCCACTGGCCAGGGTGACAAAAATCTCCCACACCGACAGGTCGAAACACACGGACGTCGAGGCCAGGACACCTTGCAGGTCATCCTGGCTGTACACCTGCTGCGACCAGTGGATCAGCGCCAGCACGTTACGGTGGGCAATCGCCACACCCTTCGGCTTGCCCGTGGAACCGGAGGTGTAAATCACATAGGCCAGGTTCGACGACTGCCCACGGTGCCCCGGGTTGTGCTGCGCATACCCGGCAAACGCGTCGCCACCGGCCTCCACCAGCACGACCTGGGCATTACCCTGCGGCAGTTGCTCCAACAGGCTGGCCTGGGTCAGCAAGACCTTGGCCTGGCTGTCTTCAAGCATGTAGGCCACACGGTCCTGCGGGTAATCCGGGTCCAGCGGCACATAGGCGCCACCGGCCTTGAGTACCGCCAGCAAGGCAATCACCAACTCGCTGGAGCGCGGCATCGCCACACCCACCCGGACTTCCGCCGCAATACCCAGCTCGATCAGCCGGTGCGCCAGCTGGTTGGCCCGCGCATTGAGCTGGGCGTAACTCAGGATTTGCTCGCCCGCCACCAGGGCCAAGGCATCCGGCTGTTGCTCGGCGCGCGCTTCGATCAGATGCTGGATACCAGGCTGATCGGCAAAGGTCGAACCGTTGGTATTCCAATCGTGGGTGATCAACTGCGCTTCGCGGATGCTGAGTAGCGCCAGCTCGGCCACCGACTGCTGCGGGTCACTGACGATCCCCTGCAACAGGGTTTGCCAATGCAAGGCCAGGCGCTCGATGGTCGCGGCCTCGAACAGGTCAGTCGCGTAAATCAGTGACGCCGACACCCCGTCCTCGGATTCGAAGGTGTTCAAGGTCAGGTCGAACTGCGCCGTGGCGCTCTCCCAGCTCAAGCCTTCGACATGCAACGCGTCCAGCCGAATGCTGGTGCTCAGGTGCTGGGGGTCCTGGCTCTGATGGTTGAACATCACCTGGAACAACGGGTTATGGCTCAGGCTGCGCTCGGGCTGCAAGCGATCGACCAACTGCTCGAACGGCAGGTCCTGCCAGGCCTGGCCAGCCAGCGCGGAACGACGCACCTGGCCCAGGAAGTCGCGAAACGACAAGCCCTCGCTGAACTCAGCCTTGAGCACCTGGGTATTGACGAAGAAGCCAATCAGGCGCTCGGTCTCCAACCGGTTACGGTTGGCGATGGGCACGCCGACGCGAATATCGTTTTGCCCGCTGTAGCGGTGCAACAAAGCCTGGAACGACGCCAGCAACAGCATAAACAGCGTGACCTGTTCGCGCTGGGCCAACTGTTTCAACGCCGCGCCCAGCTCTGCGCTCAACGGGATCTGTATTTGCGCACCACGGTAACTCTGCTGGGCCGGACGCGGATGATCGGTCGGCAACTCCAGCACGGGCTGCTCACCGCCCAGTTGCTCCAACCAATATGCCAGTTGACGCTCGCGCTCGCCGCTGTCCATCCACTGGCGCTGCCACAGTGCGTAGTCGGCGTATTGGATCGGCAAGGCCGGCAGTTGCACGTCCTGGCCCTGGCTGTAACCGGCATAAAGTTCAATCAGCTCATCCACAGTCACTTTCATCGACCAACGGTCGGAGACGATGTGGTGTTGAGTCACGATCAGCACGTAGTCGTCGGCCGCCAATTGCAGCAATTTGGCCCGCAACAACGGACCTTGATGCAGGTTGAACAGTTGGCTTACTTCCTGGTCGACCCGGGCCTTGAGCCGCGTATCGAAATCTGCTGTCGGACCGAAGGGTTCGACGGCGAGAGTCAGTTTCATCTCGGGCTGAATCACCTGCACGGTGCCCCCGTCTTCTTCGATGAACTGTGTGCGCAGGCTCTCATGACGCGCCAGCAGCGTGTTGAAACTGCGCTCCAGTGCCAGCACGTCCAAGTGCCCTTGCAGGCGCAGGGCCAGAGGCAGGTTGTAGGCGACGCTCTGCGGCTCCAACTGCCAGAGGAACCACTGCCGCTCCTGGGCATAGGACAGGTGCAATACCTGGTCCCGAGGCACAGGCAACAAGGACGGTGCCGAACAAGCCTGTTCCTCACCCAAGGCCTGGACAAAGGTCTGCAAGGTGCTGTGTTCAAACAACGTACGCAGCGGTACTTCAGCGTTCAGCAACTGCCGCACCCGCGACATGACCTGGGTGGCCAGCAACGAGTGCCCGCCCAGTTCGAAGAAGTTGTCCGCCAGGCCCACCTGCGCAAGCTTGAGCACTTCTTGCCAGATCTGCGCCACTTGCCGCTGCCGTTCGGTGCTCGGCGCCACATAGGTCTTCTGCACCTGGCTGGCGTCCGGCTTGGGCAGGGCCTTGCGGTCCAGCTTGCCGTTGGGCGTCAGGGGCAGGCGCTCCATGAACAGCCAGTACTGCGGCACCATGTAGTCCGGCAGTTGTTGGTGCAGGCTGTGTTTCAGCGCTTCGCGCAAGGTGTCTTCTGACGCCTCGGGCGCCACCAGGTAGCCGACCAGCACCGGTCCTTGCGCACCGTCCTGGGCCACCACCACCGCTTCGCGTACCTCGGCGTGTTCCAGCAAACGTGCTTCGATCTCGCCCAGTTCGATACGGAAACCGCGGATCTTCACCTGATGGTCGATCCGGCTGATGTAGTCGATTACCCCGTCCGCGCGATACCGCGCCAGGTCGCCAGTACGGTAGAAACGCCCGCCCGGCTCGCCATACGGGTTGGGCAGGAAGCGCTCGGCGGTCA
>NZ_CVTS01000053.1:0-68174 GCF_900004755.1 Pseudomonas sp. 25 R 14
CAGCACCGCGATATCTTGCAGTCACTGATCCGCGCCTTGAACAACAGCCAGCAACGTATCTGGCTGGCCACGCCGTATTTCCTGCCGACCTGGGGCGTGCGCCGAGCCCTGCGCCGGGCGGCCGGGCGCGGTGTGGATGTGCGCCTGCTACTGACCGGGCCGCGCACCGACCATCCTTCGGTGCGCTATGCCGGGCATCGTTACTACCCGCGCCTGCTCAAGTCCGGGGTGCAGATCTTCGAATACCAGCCGTGCTTCCTGCACCTGAAGATGGTGCTGGTGGACGATTGGGTCAGCGTCGGCTCGTGCAATTTCGATCACTGGAACCTGCGCTTCAACCTGGAGGCCAACCTGGAAGCTTTGGACCCTGAGTTGACGCTGGCGGTGGCGGGCAGTTTCGAGCGCGATTTTGCCCAGAGCCAGGCGGTCAGCCTGCAGGCATGGAAGGCTCGGCCATTGTGGCGTCGGGTGAAGCAGCGGGTGTGGGGCTGGATTGATCGGTTGGTAGTTAACCTGCTGGATCGAAGAGGTTAGGGAGCACACCACCAATCCAATGTGGGAGCTGGCTTGCCCGCGCTTGCAGCACCTCGGTGTAACTGATAGACCGAGGTGTCTGCATCGCAGGCAAGCCAACTCCTACATACAGCTTCGAATCAGAGCAGTTCAAAGCTCTGCTGCTGCACATCCTGGGAATCCAACCCGATCTGCACATTGAACTCACCCGGTTCGGCGGCGAACTTGAGCTGGGTGTTGTAGAACTTCAAGTCATCCTCGCTAATGCTGAAGTGCACCACCTTTGATTCGCCGGCCTTGAGCAGGATCTTCTGGAAGTTCTTCAACTCCTTGATCGGGCGGATCATCGAGCCGGCCACGTCCTGGATATACAACTGCACCACGGTTTCGCCATCCACCTTGCCGGTGTTTTTCAGGGTGACACTGGCGTCGAGCTTGCCGGTCTTGTTCAGGGTGGTGGACGACAGCGCCATGTCCGACAGGCTGAACGTGGTGTAGCTCAGGCCATAACCGAACGGGTACAGGGGGCCTGTGGTGTCGTCGAAGTACTGCGAGGTGTAGTTGCCCGGTTTGCCCGGCGTGAACGGCCGGCCAATGGTCAGGTGGTTGTAGTAGGTCGGAATCTGCCCCACCGAGCGTGGGAAGGTGATCGGCAGCTTGCCCGACGGGTTGTAGTCACCGAACAGCACGTCGGCAATCGCGTTGCCGCCTTCGGTACCGGAGAACCAGGTTTCGAGGATCGCATCGGCCTGCTGGTTCTCTTCGAGAATCGACAATGGTCGACCGTTCATCAGCACCAGCACCAGCGGCTTGCCCGTGGCCTTTAGGGCCTTGATCAGGTCACGCTGGCTTTGCGGGATGTTCAGGTCGGTACGGCTGGAGGACTCGTGGGACATGCCACGGGACTCGCCTACGGCAGCCACCACCACATCGGCATTTTTCGCGGCCTTGACCGCTTCGTCGATCAGCACCTGGGCTGGACGTGGGTCATCCACCACTTCCGGGGCATCGAAGTTGAGGAAGTTGAGGTAATCGAGCACGGCTTTGTCGCTGGTGATGTTGGCGCCACGGGCATAGATCACTTTGCCTTTTTCGCCGATCACCGCGTTCATGCCATCGAGCAGGGTCACCGATTGCGCGGGTTTGCCGGCGGCGGCCCAACTGCCCATCATGTCGATGGGGGCCTTGGCCAACGGGCCGACCAGGGCGATGGTCGCGGATTTCTTCAGCGGCAGGGTATCGTTCTGGTTCTTCAACAACACCTGGCTGCGCCGCGCGATGTCGCGGGCTTCGCTGCGGTGCAGGCGGCTGTCGGCATAGGTGTCGACCGGATCATCCTCGACCTTGCCGATACGCAGGTACGGGTCGGCGAACAGGCCCATGTCGTACTTGGCGCCGAGCACTTCACGTACGGCGTTGTCGATATCTTTTTGCTCGATCTCGCCGGACTTCAGCAGCCCCGGCAGTTCCTTGTCGTAGAGCTGGTCGTTCATGCTCATGTCGATGCCGGCCTTGATCGCCAGCTTGGCCGCTTCACGCCCGTCCTTGGCCACGCCGTGCTTGATCAGCTCGAAGATCGCGCCGTGGTCGCTCACGGTCAGGCCCTTGAAGCCCCACTCCTTGCGCAGCAGGTCGTTCATCAGCCAGGTGTTGGCGGTGGCCGGTATGCCATTGATCGAGTTCAACGCCACCATCACGCCGCCGGCGCCGGCCTTGATTGCCGCGTGGTACGGTGGCAGGTAGTCCTGGTACATCTTGACCGGGCTCATGTCGACCACGTTGTAGTCGCGGCCGCCTTCCACCGCGCCGTACAGGGCGAAGTGTTTGACGCTGGCCATGATGCTGTCGGCCTGGGCCGGGCTTGGGCCCTGGAAGGCCTTGACCATCACTTCGCTGATCCGTGACACCAGGTAGGTGTCTTCACCGAAACCTTCGGAGGTACGGCCCCAACGGGCATCGCGGGAAATATCGACCATCGGTGCGAAGGTGATGTCGAGGCTGTCTGCCGCCGCTTCCTTGGCGGCAATGCGCCCGGAGCGGCTGATGGCGTCCATGTCCCAGCTAGAGGCCAGGGCGAGGCTGATCGGGAAAATGGTGCGGTGGCCGTGGATCACGTCATAGGCGAAGAACATCGGGATCTTCAGGCGGCTGCGCATGGCCGCGTCCTGCATCGGACGGTTTTCCGGGCGGGTGATGGAGTTGAAGGTACCGCCAATGCGGCCGGCGGCGATTTCCTTGCGGATCATCTCGCGCGGCATTTCCGGGCCGATGCTGATCAGGCGCAACTGGCCGATCTTTTCATCCAGGGTCATCTGCTTGAGCAGGTCGCTGACGAAGGCGTCCTTGTCCTTAAGCGCAGCGGGCTTGGTCTCGGCAACGACAGGGTGACTGGCCAGAGTGGCAACAAGGCCCAGCAAACACAGCTTTTTCATGAATATCCTTTTTCGGCTCACTGCACCGTGTTCAAGGTAAACGCGGTTCGGCCAAAATGTGGGGAACGTCTATTGTTGTTCGGGTGTTGTTCAGATAAATAACGCACACTTCTGAACTCTGATTCGCGTTGGGCATCTTTTTAGCTGATTGATTCGATGCAATCCAGTTACGGTGGCCGATTATGCCCCAAGCGCGTGATGTATAGGGTGAGTCGTCACATTCCATTAAGGTTGGCCAGGAGAAACACCATGCAAGCAGCACAAACTATTCGATGGGGCTGGAAAGCCGCGGCCCTGCTACTGATCAGCAGCGTGCTGAGCGGTTGCGGCATCAACAAGATCCCGACCCTGGACGAACAGGTCAAGGCGGCCTGGGCCCAGGTGCAGAACCAGTATCAGCGGCGTGCCGACCTGATCCCCAACCTGGTGGAAGTGGTCAAAGGCTACGCGGCCCATGAGCAGGACACCCTCACCGCCGTGATCGAAGCGCGCGCCAAGGCAACCTCGATCCAGGTCGATGCCAGCACCCTCGACAACCCGGAAAAACTCAAGCAGTTCCAGCAGGCTCAGGAAGGCTTGAGTGGTGCCCTCAGCCGCCTGATGGTGGTGTCCGAGCGCTATCCGGACCTGAAGGCCAACCAGAACTTCCTGGCCCTGCAATCGCAGCTGGAAGGTACCGAAAACCGTATCAGCGTGGCCCGTCGCGACTTTATCGCCGCCGTGCAGGCCTTCAACACCGAGATCCGTACCTTCCCAGGCCGCCTGTGGCACAGCGTGATGTACAGCGACTTGCCAATGCGCGCCAACTTCGAGGCCACCAGTGCCGATGCCGATAAAGCGCCGCAAGTGAAGTTCTGATGGGCCAGCGCGTTTGGTGGCTGGCGGCGTGGCTGCTGTCTTTTTGCCTGACGGCCCAGGCAGCACCGGACTTTCCGGCGCTGACCGGGCGGGTGGTCGATAACGCACAAATGATCGACCCGCCGGTGCGTGCGCAACTGAGCCAGCAATTGCAGACGCTGGAGCAGACCACCGGCGCCCAGGTCGTGGTGGTCACCGTGCCCGACCTGCAAGGCCTGCCCATTGAAGACTTCGGTTTTCAACTGGGCCGGCACTGGGGCATCGGGCAAAAGGGCAAGGACAACGGCGCGCTGCTGATCGTCGCCCGGGACGAGCGCCAGTTGCGCATCGAAGTGGGTTATGGCCTGGAAGGCGTGCTCACCGATGCGCAGTCGTGGGTGATCATCAACCAGGTGATTGCGCCGGCGTTCAAGGCCGGCAACTTCACCAAGGGCATCAGCGACGGCGTGGCGGCGATGGTGCAAGTGGTTGGCGGTGAACCGCTGGCGGTGCCGGCCCATGTGGCCGACCCCAACTTTGCCAAGGACAACCCGGCGTTCTCCATCGGTCTGTTTATTTTGCTGCTGGTGGTGTTGTGGCTGTGCAACCGCATGGGGCTGCCGGTAGGCGCCATTCTGCTGGCCATTCTCAGCAGCAGTGGGCGTGGCGGCGGTGGAGGCGGGGGCGGCGGCGGTTTCAGGGGCGGCGGCGGTGGTTTTGGCGGCGGCGGGGCTTCAGGTGGCTGGTAATGACAATAACTAAAGAGCATCTACAACCATGGCTTTACTGACTGAACACGAGCAGCGCCAGGTCGCCGAAGCGATCGCCAGGGTCGAGCAACAGACCGACGCTGAACTGGTGACCGTACTTGCCGCCCGCGCCGATGACTACGCCTACATCCCGCTGTTGTGGGCCAGTGTGGTGGCATTGGTGGTGCCGGGGATCGTGCATTACCTGTCGGGTTGGCTGACCATGCACACCTTGCTGCTGGCGCAGTGGGCGACGTTTGTCGTGCTGTGCCTGGTGTTCCGCCTGCCAAAGATCACCACCCATTTGATCCCGCGTTCGGTGCGGCATTGGCGTGCGTCGAACCTGGCGCGCCGGCAGTTCCTGGAACAGAACCTGCACCACACGCTGGGCAGCACCGGGGTGCTGATTTTTGTCAGCGAAGCCGAGCGTTACGTGGAGATCCTGGTGGATGACGGGATTTCCCAGCGCCTGGATGACAGCAGTTGGGATGCCATCGTCAAGACGTTTACCCAGCAGGTGAAACAGGGGCAGACGTTGGCTGGGTTTATCGCCTGCATCGAGGCCTGTGGCGAGTTGTTGAAAGTGCATGTGCCGGTGACGCACACGCGTAATGAACTGCCCAATCGCCTGATCGTCCTCAAATAGTCCAGCTCACACAGATCCCAATGTGGGAGGGAGCAAGCCCCTTCCCACATTGGGATCTGCGGTGGCCGTCTAATCCTACCGTTGGGCAAATAACTCCGTGCCCTGGCGCCCCATCCCCCCTAAAATGTCCGGCATTCCCTGCCCGAGGCGTTTTTGTTCATGTCTGTCACCGCTAAACCCGCCAGCCCTGCGCCGGATCATCACGCCCAGTTCATCGAACTGTTGGGCGCAAGCCTTGGGCAAAACGCCTTTATCAAGCTGGTGCTGGCCAAGTACGTGGGTGAAGAAGCCGAGTTGCAACGGCTGATCATCAAGCCGGTGACGGTCAAGGAGCAGCCATGCCTGTCCTTCGTCTATCGCTACAAGACCCGTGACATCACCAAGAACTTCTCTGTGGACGACGGGGTGGCGGCGATTGCCGCGCTGCTGCCTGCCTCGTTCAAGAACGCGCACCTGCTGTCGTTGACCGACGAGGCGCAGCTCGAATACAGCAAGAAGAACAAAAGCTCGCTGTTCAAGAGCAAACCCCAGCAACTGCGGGAAGCGCCGTCGGCCGAGCACAACCGCGAGAAGCATCGCTTCCTCGACCTGAATCGGCCGTTCCTCGCCGACCTGGGCGTGACCAACGCCAGGCACGAGCTGATCCCGGCGATGTCGCGCAAGTGGAAGCAGATCAACAAGTTCATCGAAGTGTTCAGCCATGCGCTGACCTCGTCCCCCTTGCAACTGGACCGGCCAGTGCGGGTCGCGGATTTTGGTTCGGGCAAGGGCTACCTGACATTCGCCATCCACGACTACCTGCGCAACACCCTCAAGGCCGAAGGCCAGGTGACGGGTGTCGAGTTGCGCGAAGACATGGTGACCCTGTGCAACAACGCCGCCGCCCGCCTGGAGCATCCGGGGCTGGTGTTCAAGTGCGGTGACGTGCGCAGCGTGGCGCCCAGCGAGCTGGACGTGATGATCGCCCTGCATGCCTGCGACATCGCCACCGACTATGCGATCCACACTGGCATCCGTTCCGGCGCGTCGATCATCATGTGCTCGCCGTGCTGCCACAAACAGATCCGCTTGCAGATCCAGAGCCCGGCGCTGCTCAAGCCGATGCTGCAATACGGCCTGCACCTGGGCCAGCAGGCGGAAATGGTCACCGACAGCTTGCGCGCGTTGTTCCTGGAGGCTTGTGGGTATGAAACCAAAGTGTTCGAGTTCATCTCGCTGGACCACACCAACAAGAACAAGATGATTTTGGCGGTCAAGCGTGCAGAGCCTTCGGATAACGCGCAGTTGCTGGAGAAGATCCGCGAGTTGAAGGCGTTCTACCAGATCAGTGAGCATTGCCTGGAAACCCTGCTGCGCGCCGATAATTACCTGCCCTGAGCCGCACGCAGAACCAAAAATGTGGGAACGAGCAAGCCCGCTCCCACAATTAGATTGTATGCGGCTTGGGAGCGGGCGCAGGCTGCACGGCCGTCTTGCGCCCCAGCATCACCGTCACAATCACCCCGCAGGCAAACAGCCAGGTAATCGGCTCGATGTGCTCGCCAAAAAACAACGCGGAAAAGGCGATGGTGAAAAAGATCTGCAGCAGTTGGATCTGGCTGACCCGGGCGATCCCACCCATGGCCAACCCGGCGTACCAGGCAAAGAACCCCAGGAACTGCGAGAACAGCGAGACGTAGCCAAACGCCCACCAGGTGCGGGCCGAAATCGCGCCTTCGTGTTGCAGCGCCAGGTACGCCACCGGCCCGATCAACAGTGGCGTCGACAGCACCAGTGCCCAGCAGATCACTTGCCAGCCCCCCATTTCCTTGGCCAGCCGGCCGCCTTCGGCATAGCCCAGGCCACCCACGGCAATCGCTCCGAGCATCAGCAAGTCCCCGGCCTGGATGCTACCGGCGCCGCTGATCAGCGCATAACCAAGCACCAACGCACTGCCCAACGCCGCGCAGGCCCAGAAGGCTTTTGACGGTCGTTCATGGGACAACCACGCCGCATACAGCGCCACGCACAGGGGTTGCAGGCCGTTGACCAGGGCGCCGTGGGAGGCGGGCAGGGTTTGCATGGCCCAGGCCGACAGCACCGGGAAACCGAGGATCACTCCGGCAATCACCAGGCTCAGGCCGCGTACCTGGCGCCAGGTCGGCCAGGCTTCGCGACGCCACAGCAACAGCAAGGCTGCCGGCACCGCCGCGAACAACGCGCGGCCCAGGCCATTGAGCAACGGATGGATTTCCTGCACCACGATGCGGGTGAAGGGCAGGGTCAGGCTGAAGATAATCACGCCGAGCAGGCCGAGGGCCATGCCGGTGTTTTCGCGCGAATTCATGGGAGAACCGGATCGAATGGGCTGGAAGAGATTGCCCATCTAGCCACAAAGCCCGCAGGACGCGGGCTTACAGCTGGGTGCAGATTGAACCGTACAGTTTCTGAAGGTGTGGGTGGGTTAGAAGAAGCGGGTCACGCTGATCTTGGCATTGCGTCCGACGCTGGTGGCGCTGTCGCCACTCAAGGCCGGCATGTAGCTGCGGTTGAACAGGTTGTCGACGGTGAAGTTGACTTCGGTGCCCTTGAGGTACGCCTGTTGCGGGGTCCATTTGGCAAACAGGCCCTGGGTGTCGTAGCTGTCGTTGGCGTACTGGTCATAAAAACTGTCGCCAAAACCGCTGTTCAGGCCACTTGAATATTTGTCGCTGGGCAGGCGGTCGGTCTTGCGCACGAACTGGCCTTGCCAGCCCACTTGTGCGTCCCAGGCAGGAATCTTGGTGCCCAGCATCGCGACCCATTTGGCCGGTGGAATGTCACGGGCCCAGACGTGGATGTCGGTCGCCCATGGGTTGGTGTAAGGGTTTTCGCGTTTGCCGGTGGCCCACGAGTAGCTCAGGGAGCCGAACAGGTAGGTCGAGTCGTAGTAGCCTTCGAGTTCGAAGCCCTTGATGGTCATGCTGCCGATGTTGCGGTAGTTGGTCTTCGACGCCATGTCGGTGCAGACCTTGGCGATGGAGCCTTCCATGTAGTTCTGTTGCTGGCAGCCGAGGCCAGTGGCCTTGAAAATCTCGTCTTCGATCGTGTTGTGGAACAGCGTCGTGCGCAGTTGCAGGCTGTCGCCGCTGGCAATCACGTTGGCGAAGCTGGTGACATTACCCACGGTAATGGCGGTGATGCGCTCCGGATCGAGGTTGCGGCTGGTGGAGGTGCGGCTGCCCAGGCCCTGGACTTCGTACTGTTCGTCGATCACCGGCGCGCGCCAGGTGCGGCTCCAGTTGGCAAACAGCGCCACGTCCGGGGTGACCTTCCAGAACGCCGCCAGGCGCGGCGACCAGCCGGCATAGGTGCGGTCGCCGTAATCGTGGCCGTAGGCCGGGTCGGGGTTGCT
This sequence comes from Pseudomonas sp. 25 R 14, assembly GCF_900004755.1. Lineage (NCBI taxonomy): Bacteria > Pseudomonadati > Pseudomonadota > Gammaproteobacteria > Pseudomonadales > Pseudomonadaceae > Pseudomonas > Pseudomonas sp. 25 R 14. Next base: position 8,551 of record NZ_CVTS01000053.1, read on the forward strand.
GTAGTACGGCGCGTCGTTGGCTTTGCCACGGTTGACCACATGGTCATAACGCAGGGACGGGGTGATGGTCACGTCGCCCAGGGTTACCGCGTCCTGGATGTAGAACGCGTTGGTGTCGACCTTGCCGTGGGGCATGAACGCCGGCTGGAAATGCCCGTAGTTGTACTCAGGCGTGTCGTACTTTGCGCCGGGCATCCAGCTTTCGGTGTCGCGGATGTGCTTGCGGATCTGCACGCCTGTGGTCAGGGCATGGTCCAGCGGTCCGGTGTTGAAGCGGCTGATGTTGCGCAGCTCAAGAATCTTGTCGGTGTAGGCGGTGTCCATCTTGCGCCCGCCGGTGGACAAACCGATGACGGCAGTGGCGTCGCGTTCGTCGGTCTGGTCGGTGTTGGACTCCGAGTAGCTGAGCTTCATGTCGATCAGCGGGTTGTCCAGGGGTTGGTATTGGTACTTGCCCGACCACGTGGTATCGACGGTGTGGCGATTGGTCAGGAACCGTCTGACGGCCGCATCGTAGCCATAGCGGTCGATATCGCTCTTGCGCGGTGGCGATGGATAGCTTCTGGCCGAGAAGGGCGTCCAACGTTCGCTGTTGGCCCGGGAGTAAGAGAAACCGAGGCTGTGCTCATCGGTGAGGTACATGTTCAGTTTGAACAGCTGACCGTCCACATCCTGGGCGCTGTTGGGCAGGCGCTGCGGGTTGATCGGGTAGTCCTTGCTGTCGTAGTCGCGCTTGTCGGCCAGCTTCATGTCGCCGCCGTCGCGCTTGGTCAGGTAGGCCAGGGCGTCGATGCGGCCGTCGTCGGTGCGGCCATACACGGCACCGCTGTAGACCTGCTCGTGGTCATTGCTGGAGTAGCCGTACTTGAGCATCGCACCGCTGTTGCGCCCGTCCTTGAGCAGGTCCGGTGCATCCTTGGTGACCATGTTGACCGTACCACCGAACCCACCGTTACCGGTGAAAGCCGAGTGCGGGCCTTTTTCCACCTCGACGCTCTTGATCATCTCGGGCTCGATAAACACGGTGCCCTGTTGATAACGCTCGAAACCGCTTTTGGTCGCGCCATCGACAGTCATCGGCACGTCTTCAGCTTCACCCATCCCGCGAATGTTGATGATCTGCCCACCCGGTTTCATCGAGCCGCCCATGGTCACGCCCGGCAGCGTCTGTACCAGGCTGGCGATGTTGTTGGGCTGCAGGCGGTCGATATCGGCCTGGGACAGGGTCGAGCGGCCGACGGTGCTGGCATCGACTTGGTTGCCGGTGCCGATCACGCTCAAGGCGTCCAACTGGACGCTGGCGCTGTTGGTGGTGCGGCTTTCTTCGGGGCGCACGACATAGGTGCTGCCCACTTTGATCAGGGTGAATTCGCCGGTCTTGAGCAGGGTGCGGATCGCCACTTCGGGGGTGAAATCGCCGTTGATCGCTGGCGCCTGGATATTCTTCAGCAGGTCCTCATCGAACAGCAGCTGGATTTTTGCCTGTTGCGCCACCTGGCTCAGGGACGTGGCCAACGGTTGGGCCGGCAGTTGCAGTTTGAGCGACTCGGCCTGGGCGGTCAGGCTGACGGTCAGGCAGGCGGCGATCAGGGTCGGTCGAAGAAACAGGTGCTGGGCAAGGCAAGGCGCGCGAAACATGAAATCCCCCAAGGCGGCTAAATAGCCAAAAAAGGCATGCGTATCAAACGCAGACCGGAGGAAGACGCGGCAGGAAAAAAAATCCTCACATGCGAATGCAAAATATTCTCATATGGTGTTACTTGCGGGCCTCGATACGGATATTGCCGTCACCCAGGGCCACGGTTTTCACCGGCAACAGAGCCGGCAGGGCATTGAGCAGCGCATCCGGGTCATTCACGTCGAGATTGCCGGAAACTTTCAGGTGCGCCACCGGGCCATCGGCCAAGACCACGGCCTTGGGCCGGTACAGGCTCAACTCATCGAGCAGGCTGGCCAGTTCGCGGTTGCGAAAGGATAAGTGGCCACTGCGCCAGTCGGCGACTTCGCCAGCGGCCAGGTTTTGTTGCTGCACGGAGCCCTTGGCATAGCTGTAGGTCGCCCGTTGCTGGGCGCCGAGCATCACGGCGCTGGCTTTCGGGTCGGGGGCGAAGGCGACCATTCCGTGGGCCACGCTGACCACCAGTTGCTGCTGGCTGCGGCGCACATCAAAAGCGGTGCCTACCACCCGCACGTCGGCTTCGCCGGCACGTACGAACAGTGGTCGTTCCTTGTCGGGCGCCACCTCCAGGTACAACTGGCCCTGGTCCAGGTGGATCACGCGGCGCTGGGCATCGAAGTCCACCCGCAATCGTGTGCTGGCGTTGACGTACAAGGTGCTGCCATCCGGCAGGTCCAGGGTGCGCATGCCTTTGTCCTGCGCCGCGACCTCGGTGTGATAGAGCCCGCGCGGGGCGCCGAGGTTGCTCGCGAGCAAGGCGCAGACCAGCGCGGCAGCCACGGCCAGCGCCGGGCGCCAAGGCGCTGGTTTGCGTGTGGGCAAGGGCACGGGTTTGTTCAGTTGCTGCAGCTCGCCAAGGTCGGCCCACAGTTGTTCGAATTCGGCGTAGGCACGCGCATGGGCCGGCACGGCCTGCCAGGCGACGAAGGCCTTGCGATCGAGGCTGCCGCCTTCGTTGCGATTGCGCGCAAACCAACTGGCAGCCTGTGCATCGATGTTGTCGTGCTCATCAATTGCGTGGCCGTCGCGGTTGCTCAAGCGGGTCATTCTGGCTGCTCCTTGCCCGGATCTTTTTGAAGTCGCTGCTTGCAGTGCAGCAGGGCAAAGGCGATGTGCTTTTCCACCATGCTGATCGAAATACCCATGCGCTCGGCGATCTGCGCCTGGCTCAAGCCTTCGAAGCGGTGCAGCATAAGGGCTTCTCGCCTGCGGGGCGAGAGTTCGGCGAGGACTTCTTTCAACTGTTCCAGGCGTTGGGTGCGTTGAGCGGCAGCCATGGGGTCGTTTTGCTCGTCGGTGACAGGCTCGGCATCCCATTCGGCCTGCTCGTTGTGGACGATGTGCCGCACCTTCTGTTTGCGCCAGTGATCACGCAACAGATTGCGTGCCATCTGAAACAGAAAGGCCCGTGGCTGCTCGACCTTGGCCCGGTCGCGGTAGTCCAGCCATTGGGTAAAGACATCCTGAGTCATGTCCGCCGCGTCGCTGGCGTTGTCCGTGCGTTTGCGCAGGTAATGCAGGATATCTGCATAAAACCCGCGAAAGGCGTCGGCCGACAACGGGTCGGGCTTGAAACGAGACATGGATATCCTTCTTGACGCAGCACGCTGCAGAAAAGTCGCGAATGATATCGAGAATTATTGCTATTTGTCTCCGTAAATTTAAAGGACCATGCGATCCAATGTGGGAGCGGGCTTGCCCGCGATTGCGGTGTGTCTGACCCACCGCTATCGCGGGCAAGCCCGCTCCCACAGGGTTGTGTTTTAGCTCAACGAGGTCAGCAGCTTCTGCAACTGCGCCTGGCCCGCCATGTCCAGCGGGAACACCGGCAATCGTGGATCACCGACTTCCAGCCCGGTCATGCGCAAGCCAGCCTTGATCGTCGCCGGCAAGCCACCCTTGAGGATGAAGTCGAGCAACGGCAACTGTCGATAGAACAGTGCGCGTGCCTGGTTCAGGTCGTTGGCCAATACGGCCTGGTACAGGTCCAGGTTGAGTTGCGGGATCAGGTTCGCCGCAGCGGTGCACCAGCCCTTGGCTCCGGCGGCGAAAGCTTCCAGGGCCAGCGGGTTGCAGCCATTGTAGAACGGCACCTGGCCTTCGCTTTGGCGGTACAGCTGGTGCATGCGCTGGATATCGCCGGTGCTCTCCTTGACCATCGTCACGTTATCGACACTGTTGACGATGCGCAGGATCAACTCCACCGACATGTCCGTGCCGCTGGTGGCCGGGTTGTTGTAGAGCATGATCGGCACGCCGACGCTGTCGCCGATGGCCGCGTAGTGCGCAAGGATCTGCGCCTCGCTGAGCTTCCAGTAGGAGGTCGGCAGCACCATCACCACATCGGCGCCCTCGGCTTCGGCAAAGCGCGCGCGGCGCACGGCCTTGGCGGTGGTCAGGTCGGACACGCTGACGATGGTCGGGACGCGTTTGGCGACTTTTCGGATGCTGTAGGCGCTGACTTCATCCCACTCTGCATCGCTCAGGTACGCGCCTTCACCGGTGCTGCCCAACGGCGAGATGGCGTGGACGCCGCTGTCGATCAAGCGGTCGATGGACTGGCCCAGGGCGTCGAGGTCTAGGCGGCTGCCGTCGGCGCTGAACGGGGTGATGGTGTAGCCGATGATGCCGTGAATAGTAGGGCTGGACATGGAATATCTCCGGTCGAAAAAGGCTTCAGTTCAGGCAATCGGCGTGTTGGCGCAGGTTCTGCCGAGCGTAGTAGTTGAACGCGGCGCCGTGGCGCTTGGGCTTGGAGATCCAGTCATGGGCCTCGCGTCCCAGGGCCGGCAGAATCGGCTTGACGGTACCGGCACTCATGGCCAGCAGTTGCAGTTTGGCCGCCCGTTCGATCAATTGCGCGATCACGCAGGCTTCTTCGATGGTGCCGCCAGTGGACAGCTGACCGTGGTGGGACAGCAGGATTGCGCGCTTGTCGCCCAGGGCCTGGGTGATGATTTCGCCTTCTTCGTTACCCACTGGCACACCCGGCCAGGCTTCGAGGAATGCACAGTCTTCATACAGCGGGCACAGGTCCATGTGCGACACCTCCAACGGCACTTCCAGCATCGACAGGGCGGCGATGTGCGTCGGGTGAGTGTGGATGATGCAGTTCACATCCGGCCGGCCACGATAGACCCAGCTGTGAAAGCGGTTGGCCGGGTTGGGCATGCCGTGACCTTCCAACACTTCCAGGTCTTCGTTGACCAGCAGCAGGTTGCTGGCGGTGATTTCATCGAAACCCAGGCCCAGTTGCTGGGTGTAGTAGGTGCCAGGCGTCGGGCCACGGGCAGTGATCTGCCCGGCCAGGCCGGAGTCGTGGCCGTTCTCGAACAGAATCCGGCAGGTCAGGGCCAGCTTTTGCCGGTCGGTCCACGTATTATCTGCCAGGCTGCTTTGCATCTGGGTCAGCGCTTGCTTGACCAGTTGGTCTTTGGGGAGTGCTAATGTCTTGGCCATATCGGTGTCCTTTGGGTGGTTCAATGGACGTCGATTTGCTGGTTCCCGCAGCTCGCAAGGTCGTTGGGTTCTGCAAATGACACTAAAGAGGCTATATGACACAATGTGTCATTGGCAAGTAAAAATCATCATCCTCTGGCTGGATTAATCGCTGCGCATGTCTATCCGTTTGAAATTATTGAGAAAAAAACTCGGTGTTACCTTGGAGGCACTGGCCGAGAAATCCGGGATGACCAAGAGTTATCTGTCGAAAGTCGAGCGCGGGCTGAACACGCCGTCGATTGCCGCCGCGCTGAAACTGGCCAAGGCGTTGAACGTCAAGGTCGAAGAACTGTTCAGCGAAGACAACGTCAGCCTCGACAGCTACAGCCTGGTGCGCAGCCATGAGCGGCCCGACACGTCGCCGGGTTATGCGGTGCTGGCCCATCAGGTCAGCGAGCGCAGCCTGCTGCCGTTCATCATCTATCCGCCAGCGGAGTTCAGCGACAAGACCTTCAAGGAGCACTTGGGGGAGGAGTTTCTGTTTGTGCATGAAGGCCGGGTGGAAGTGGACTTCATGAACGAACGGGTACTGCTGGAGCGCGGCGACGCATTGCACTTCAATGCGCAAAAACCGCACCGCATTCGTTCGGTGGGAGAAGTGCAGGCGCAGTTACTGGTGGTGGTACACAGCGCTGAAGAATGACAGAGATCTAATGTGGGAGCGGGCTTGTGTGGGAGCAAGCCCGGGTCTCCAGTGAGGCTGGGATCAGTGCTCGACCGGCACCGACAGTGCCGCTTTGCCCAGGGCATGGCTGCGTGCCGCAAAGAACCGCAGCTCCACCTCCATCCCTTCAAACAGCCCCGCATACCGCCGCTTCTGCTGCTGGATAAATCCTTCGCTGCGGCCAAATACCGAAATCGCCAGGGTCTTGATCTTCGAGCGGCGAATCGCCTCCACCAAGTGTTGATCCTGCTCGCCCAGGTGATGGCCGAAGATACACAGCGCACCTTCCTGGCCCAGCAACTGTTCATAGCAGAACGACAGATAATCCGAACTGCGGATGGTCTTGAGCTTTTCGCCGGTGGGCCCTTCGTTGATGAATAGCGGCACATCGTCGAGGGTCTTGATGGTGTTGTTGATCGCAAAACTGCTGAGCAACGTACTGTCGGTGGACGGCAATTTACGCGCCGAGCCATCCAGGTTACGCACCAGGTGCAGGCCGCCGTGCAGGTACAGAATGCGCGTCGCGGCGGTGGCGGTATCGCGCAGGTCAAAGCGTGATTCGGCACCGCGAAACAGGTCGTCAATGCCTGGCGTGTGCAGGATCGACCAGTAGTTGAGCAGGTCGTAATTGCTGGTGAACACCGTCTTGTAGCTCGCCAGTTCCTGATTGATCGTCACTAGCGTCGAAGGCTGCACCAGGCGCCAGGGGATGTGCACGGCGTGGATGGTGTTAATCAGCGCTTCCTTGATCGCGTAGTAGCGATTGCGCGGCGCAGCGGAGCTGACGGCCAGGGCCTTGTTGACGCGGCTGGTGGTTTTCAGGGCACCCAGCACTTGTTCGAAACTGCGGGTCTGCATCGCATCAAACACGCTCAGTTCGGAAGCGCTCAAGGGCTTTTCTTCCACGGTGCGTGCGTTTTCAAACAGTGAGTCGTAGGCAAAGTCTTCCCACACCGCGCGACTGGCACCGTTGCCGATCAGGATCGCGGCGAAGGCGGTGCTGCTGCGCAGTGCGCTCCAGTCTTCAAGGGCGGCGTCGATATCCTGGAAATCCTTCATTGCGGCGGGTCTACTCAAAAACGGCTGGGTGGTGACTTTATCACGGGCGGGCGTTGATCTTGGTCAAGATGCCGCAGCCCGCTGCGGTCGATGCTGTAGGCATCAACGTATCCCCGAGGGTTCACCATGAGCAGCACGTTCTTCATTCCCGCCGTCAACATCATGGGCATCGACTGCCTCGACGAAGCCATGAGCGCGATCCGCAACTACGGTTTTCGCAAGGCGCTGATTGTCACCGACGCCGGCCTGGCCAAGGCGGGCGTGGCCAGCATGATTGCCGAGAAACTGGCGATGCAGGACATCGACTCGGTGCTCTACGATGGCGCCAAACCCAACCCCAACGTGGAGAATGTCGAGAACGGCCTGGCGTTGCTTCAGGCCAGTGGCTGCGATTTTGTGGTGTCGCTGGGCGGTGGTTCGCCCCATGACTGCGCCAAGGGTATCGCCCTGTGTGCCACCAATGGCGGGCATATCGGCGACTACGAAGGGGTCGACCAATCGAGCAAGCCGCAGTTGCCGCTGGTGGCGATCAACACCACCGCCGGTACCGCCAGCGAAATGACGCGTTTTTGCATCATCACCGACGAAACCCGTCACGTGAAAATGGCCATCGTCGACCGCAACGTCACACCGTTGCTGTCGGTCAACGACCCGGCGCTGATGGTCGCCATGCCCAAGGGTCTGACCGCCGCCACCGGCATGGACGCACTGACCCACGCTATCGAAGCCTATGTTTCCACCGCCGCCAACCCGATCACCGATGCATGCGCGATCAAGGCGATCGAACTGATCAGCGCCAACCTGCGCCTGGCCGTGCGCGACGGCAGCGATATGGCGGCCCGGGAAAACATGGCCTATGCGCAATTTCTTGCGGGCATGGCCTTCAACAACGCCTCCCTGGGTTTTGTCCACGCCATGGCCCACCAGTTGGGCGGCCTCTACGACTTGCCCCACGGCGTGTGCAACGCGGTGCTGCTGCCCCACGTGCAAAGCTTCAACGCCAGCGTCAGCGCCGCGCGCCTGAGCGACGTCGGCCGCGCCCTGGGCGTGACCGATAAACACGTCAGCCCCGAAGAAGGCGCACAAGCGGCCATCGCGGCGATTCGCTGCCTGTCCCAGGATGTCGACATCCCGGCCGGCCTGCGTGAGTTGGGTGCCAAGCTGCAAGACATCCCGCTGCTGGCAAGCAATGCCCTCAAGGATGCGTGCGGCCTGACCAACCCACGGCGGGCGGATCAGCGGCAGATCGAGGAAATTTTCCGCAGCGCGTTTTAGTCTGTCCTGGCCCGGACGACGCACCACAGTGCGCCGCTCGCCAGCGCTACACATAACGCCGCCAACGGCCAGACCTGCTGACTGACCAGCAAGCTGGCCATGCCACCAATCAGCGCCGCCATCAACTGGTGCAAAAAGCCACTTAGGGCCATGGCGTAGGAGCCGCCTACCGGAGAGTGGTCGTTGGCCAGGGACAGGCTGATGGGGTAACTCATCGACTGCCCGAACACCGCCACGCAATAAGGCAACCACAGCAGCAAGGCCCAATCACTGGCGAACCAGCCAGCGAGCAACATCACCGAACTGCCGCCCACTACCAATGTCACTCCCCATGTCATCATCGACAGGCGCCCGCTGCGGGCAACCCAACGATTGACCGTCAATGCCCCCGCCAGATAGGCCGCGCTGATCGGCCAACCCAGCAGCCCATACTGCGTGGCAGTCCACTCGAAGCGGCCCTGCAGAATCAGCGGAGCGCAGGTATTGAACGCGATGATCACGCCATACCCCAACCCGCCCGCCAACGCTGCCCGTAGAAACGCCGGGTGTTGCAAAATCATGCTGTAGATACGCCATGCAGAAACTTGCCCATCGGCTTTCACCCGTGCCGGGAACGCCACCGCTTGCAGTACGCAAATCAGCCCGATTGCCGCCAATGCCAAGCCGTAGAAGATCGCCTCCCAACCCAACGCTACCTGCAATACCGAGCCAATGAACTGGCCGATACCCAGGGCGATCACGAAGGTCATGCCCAGCCACGACAGGCCTTTGGCCAACAATGCACCGCTGAAACTATCGCGCACCAACACCCGTGCCATCACCGAAACGCCACCAGCCCCCAGGCCCTGGACGAACCGTAGCGAGAGAAACGTCTCGATGTTGTGAGCCATGGGGATGGCCGCGCTGGCCAGGGCATACAGGGCCAATGCCGCCAGCAGCACCGGTTTCCTGCCCAGGCGTTCACCCAGGCTGCCCCATAGCAGCATGGGCAACGCCATGCCCACCAGATACACCGCCAAGGCCAGCGAGGCCTGGGACTCGGCGGCCTGCAGTGCCTGGGAAATGGCCGGCACTGCGGGCAGGTAAATGCTGATGCCGACTTGGGACAGGAAGGCGGTGCAGCAGGCTATGGCAAGGGTTGTGGTGTTTTTCAAAGGGTAAGGATTTTCTTTTTTGGGCGGTGGCGTCGCGTTGGCGAGAGTTGTGTTGTGTCAACGCAGACCATTAAAGCTTTCCGTGCTCCTTTAGCAAGTCTTTGAGATGTTCACAAAAAGAATGGATCAAGGCAGGTGGCATGTCCGCACGAAGTGTAATACGTATGGCTGCTTTGTTTTGCGGTACAACTGGGAAGAACACCGCAGATGTAAAAAAACCAATGTCAGCAAGTCTTCGTGAAATTTGAGTGGCCAGTGTTGCTTCGCCACAAGCTACTAAGCGTATCGCGGAGAATGATCTCTTTTGCTCTGTTTCTACTAAACTATCGAATAATCGAATATTTTTCTGAAGCTTTTCCTGAAGGACAGTTAATTCATCTGAAAGGTGGATTTTGATTGATGCCAAGCCCGCGCCGATGGCAGCTGAATTCAGGCTTTGGGACCAGTTGCTAGGGCCGCCGTAGCGATGCACTAAACTCTTTTGGCGTTCGCTCCCAAACATTACCAAACCACCACCTGCCGCGAATGACTTTCCGAGGGAAGCCACCAGCAGAATTTGGTCGTCTAATGCCGATAAGTGCGGGCGTACAAATCCTGCTCCATTCTTCCCTACTGCGGACAGCGCGTGAGAATCATCCAAGTAGAGAAAAAGTCCGTAGCGTGCCTTCAAATATAATAAGCTTTCTATGTCGGCAATGCCTCCCATGCTGTAAACGCCATCAGCGACATAAGCAACTTTTTTATGTTTTTTGCATAGATCTTCTATAAAGGAAATGTCGTTGTGGGGGGCTGTGATTACCTCTGTTTCGTCAGCGCACGCAGCTTTCAGATGATTCATTGAATAGTGGGATAACTTGTCGAAGATCATGACGGGAGGCGTGTCATTTGTAAAAGCACCGCTGGCGAGCAAAGGTAATATTCCAGAGCTGGCGGCACTACACGAAAGTGTACTCAGGCAGTTTGCACCGAATAACTCGGATAGCGCGGTTTCAAATTGCTCTAGTAATACCAGTTTGCAGCGGTTTTTTGAATTGGCTATACGCAGTGTTCCCGCATCTTTTAATCCATCAATAGCTCCATTAAGGATGCTGGGGTGGTAGTCGAGGCCTAAATAAGACGTGGTGCAGAAGTGATGGATGTTTCGGTTATACTGATCGGTTAGGAAGTTGTTGCTGTTTACCGTTACATTTAATTCACTGATTCGTCCGGCTTTTGCACTTTGCCAGTCTGGGTCAGCGAGTGCTATGAGCTTTTTGTAGTTTGAATAGTTATTGATGTTGACGTTTGTAGTCATGGTTTACTGTCCTTGTAAAAGTGGTCCTGACTTTCGGAGTCGTAAGCTATCGGAATGAAATCTCTATGAAAAGTCAGCTGTTTCCTATGCCCATGGTTCTAAGTTGAGTTTTTGTCGTGGGTAATCGGCTACAGATTTTTAGTGCAAGGTTTGGGATGAGTTACACTATCCCTGTGTTCGACATTTTCGCCTCTGCGATTCGCTCGTCGCGTCTGATGACAAGCTGTTAATCTGGGCACCTCGTACTGCTCTTAACTTGAAGCTTGCAGCTAAAAGCTTGCCACTGAGGCCCCCCCTTATGAGAGTTCTGCTATTCGGCGCCACCGGCATGGTCGGCCAGGGCGTGTTGCGTGAGTGTCTGCTGGCCGCTGATGTGCAGGAAGTGGTGGCGGTGGGGCGCACGGCGTTGACCCAGGAGCACGGCAAGCTGCATCAGGTGTTGCACGCGGATATGTTCGACTTCCAACCCCTGGAGCATTTGCTGCAAGGGTTTGATGCCTGCTTGTTTTGTCTGGGGGTGTCGTCGGTGGGGATGGATGAGGCGACTTACACCCGTCAGACCTATGACCTGACCCTGGTCGCTGCCAGTACCCTGGCGCGGCTCAACCCGCAGATGACGTTTGTCTATGTGTCCGGCACGGGCACCGACAGTTCCGAGCAGGGCAAGGTGATGTGGGCACGGGTCAAGGGCAAGACCGAGAATGCCTTGCTGCGCCTGCCGTTCAAGGCGGTTTACCTGTTCCGTCCGGGGATCATCCAGCCGCTGCATGGCGTGCGTTCGAAAACCCGGCTCTACCAGGCGTTCTACACCTTGCTCGGCCCATTGCTGTCATTGGTTCGCCGTGTACGGCCGGCCTGGATCGTGAGTACCGAGAGCGTGGGTCGGGCGATGCTGGCGGTGGTCCGGCAAGGCGCCCCGCAAGCGGTGATCGAACCCGCCGACATCCACCGTCTGGCCGCCGAACGTATGTGATAGCAACGGATCAGCCCGCAGCAGCCAATGCCTTGGCTGGCGCGGCACTGAACTGAATCAACGCCACACCGCCGATCAACATCAGTACTCCGAGTAAACGGGGGGCGGTGAGGTGCCGTTCCACCAGGCCGAACAGGCCAAAGTGGTCGAGCAGCAACGAGGCGAGAATCTGTCCAGTCATGGCCAGGGCGATAAATCCCGAAGCCCCCAACTTCGGCAACAAGATCAGGGCCAAGGCAATAAAGCACACCCCAAATGCGCCACCCGCCCACATCCACATTGGGGCCTGGGTGATAAAGGCCATGCTTGGCAGCGGCAGTCGCAACGCCAGAATGACAGGCAATAACACCAGGATGCTCACCGTTAGCGAAGCCAGGGTCGCCCACAGGGGATGCCCCAGGCCACGCCCGAGGTTGGCGTTAATCGCGCTTTGAAACGGCACCACCGCGCCGGCAAACACCGCTAACAGCAACAAGCCCAGCCAATGCCACGTCGTCATATTCGTTCTCCCAAAGGTTTTACTGGACTCTACGGTATTCGTCGCGCAGATTTAAATTCCAAGTTCTTATGCTGAATATGCACGCTATGAATGATTTACGGCGCATCGACCTCAACCTGCTGGTGATCCTTGACGCACTGCTCAGCGAGCAACACGTCACCCGCGCCGCCGAGCGCCTGCACCTGAGCCAACCGGCGGTGAGCCATGCGCTGGCGCGGTTGCGAGATCTGCTCGGCGACCCGTTGCTGGTGCGCCAGGGCGGGGGGCTGGTCGCTACCGCCCGCGCGCTGGAGTTGGCGGCACCACTGGCCGATGCGCTGGCCCAGGTGCAGTCATTGTTGGCGCCGAACCGTTTCGACCCGGCATCGGCCAGGCGGACCTTTCGCCTGGCCATGTCCGATTACGGCGCGGCGCTGCTGTTGCCTGGGTTGGTGCGGGCACTGCGTGAGCAGGCACCGGGGATTGATCTGGCCATCACCCATGCCAGTCGCGAAGGCATGCAAGAAGGGGTGCTCAGTGGCGAGATCGACCTGGCGGCCGGCGTGTTTCCCGACCTGCCGGGCGAATTGCGCAGCACGCCGTTGTTTGAAGAGCACTACGCTTGCCTGGTCGACCGCGACAGCTTGCCTGCCGGTGGTGCGCTCGACTTGCCCACTTACCTGGCGCGGCCCCATGTGCTACTGGAAATGCGCGGCAGTGGTACCCCGGAAATCGAACGGGCGCTGACCGCGATCCGTGAGCGGCGCCATGTGGCAATCAGCCTGCCGCATTGGGGGATTGCCCCGCAGCTGATCCAGGGCACCGATCTGATTCTTACTGTTTCTTCGCAGGGGTTGCTGAACATCGATCCCCGGCACCTGCTGGTGGTGCCACCGCCGTTTCATATCCCGTCTTTCGGTTTTGTACTGGCCTGGCATAAACGCCGTGGTGGGGATGGCGCCTTGCACTGGCTGATCGCTCAAGTGCAGGACGTGCTGGCCAAACGCGCGGCCTAGCATTGCAGTGCCGAGTGGATTGTGCACAATCGACGCGGCCCTCCTATTTTCTGTCAGAGCGTGTAACCCATGACTTCATCATTGCTGTTTGCCGTCATTGCCTCGGGCTTTATTTATGGCATCACGCCGGGCCCCGGTGTGCTGGCGGTATTTGGCATTGGTGCGGCCCGTGGCCGCCGGGCCGGCGCAGGTTTTCTGTGCGGGCACCTGTTGGGCGATGTGGTGTGGTGCAGCACCGCCCTGGTCGCGATTGTCGGCGCGCGGGAGATCGGCAGCAGCGCATTTGATGTGCTGGGTGTGCTCAGTGCTCTCTACCTGTTTTGGCTGGGCATCCGTGCAATCCGCACCCGCAACCGCAGCAGTGAAGCGCCCCAGGGCGCGGCGCGCCAGCCGTTCTGGCATGGCATCCTGTTTGGCCTGACCAATCCCAAGGCGTATCCGGTGGCTGTGGCCACTTTCACGGCGTTGCTGTCCAGCCGTGCCGAATTGCTGACCTGGGCCATGCTGCCGTGGTTGATTGTCTTGAGCTTTATCGGTGGTCTGGTGGCCTATGCCATCCTGATCGGCATCGTTGGTGCCCGGCAAGTGCGTACGGTGTATCAGCGTCATGAAGTGTTGATCACCAAACTGTGCGGCGTGATGTTTATCGGCTTCGCCATCAATGCCCTGGCGCATGCGTTGCCGGGCTTGATGGGCAGTAAAACGTCATGAGTCTGTGACGACCGTTCGTCGCGCCAACAAGTTTTTTCTAAACCTTTGCCGCCCTGAAAATTCAGATTCAGGGCGGGGTTCTTTCCCCTGCATGTATTTATTACCTGGAGGAACCCATCATGAGCCGCATGGCTAGCCGGTTACGCACCGCCACTTTCGCGATGCTGCTGGGCCTCGGCGCCAGCAATGCCTTGGCCCAAGGGCCTGCCGAGTTTATCGAGCAAGCCTCGGCCAAAGGCATGGCCGATATCGAAACCAGCCGCATGGCCCACGCCAAGACCTCGTCCCAGGAAATCAAGGACTACACCATCGAGGTCATCAACGAACGCACCCTGGCCAATCAACATTTGGCGGCCATTGCGAAAAAACTCGACTTGCCAGTGGCACCTCGCGAGCAGATCGCCGACAAGGCCGAAACCCTGATGCCTGAACTGACTGATGGCGACTCCTTTGACGCCGCCTACACGGCCCAGCAGGTCAAGGCCAACGAAGATGCCATCGCGCTGTTCAAGCAGGAAGGCGCGGCGTCGCAGATTCCCGAAATAAAGGCACTGGTCGACGAAACCCTGCCCAAACTGGAAACCCGTCTGGAAAAAGCCCGGGCGCTGGCTTCGTCCTATGGCAAGAGCCGTAACGGCGACGGTTGATTGCGAGGGCTGTGGTATTGAAACGGTGGTTGGACTACTCCAGCCGCCGTTTTTTTGCGTCGTAATTCCCATCACCCGTGGCAGCTTTCTACTGTCGCTTTCGGAAACAGCCGACAGTGACCCTCAGACGTTGAAGCAAGACTGGTTTTTTTGCCTGGACTTGCCGATGCCTACGACCGTCAATTCGCTTTACCACCGGACCGAAGCCCATTTTTTTTCCGCGACCTGCCCGTTGCACCGCAGCTTCAACGCCTGTGTGAGCGCCTATTTTGCTGACGAAGTCGTCAATGAATGGAACCTGTTGTTTGTCCGGGTCGGCAGTGAGCCGTTGGGTGGTGGGATGGCCGCCTGTGAGCAATTGATCCGCAGCGTGGTTTTGCCCGTACGGATAGTGATTCATCAGGAAAAGGTCGAGGAGTTGGCGCAAAGCCTACAGGCGATGGGCTTTATCTTCGTGCAAAAGACCAGCGCAATGGTCCTTGACCTGAAGAGCTTCACCGCTGCCGTCCGAACACCTGTCAGCGATACCATCAGTTTGACCCAGAGCCTCGACGATTGGGCGGCTCCCCTGGGCAGTGCGTTTGGCCTGACAGCCGAGGGCGTTGCGCGTTATCAGGCCAGGCATCAGGTTGCAATTGATCGCGGCGAAGGCTTTTATCATTTTGCGCTGTCAGTGGAGGGGCGGCCGGTGAGTGCCATAACCTTGTCCATGTGTGACGGGCTGGCGCGGCTCAATGATATGGGCACTCACATTGAGTTTCGCGGTAGAGGCTACGCAACTCGGTTGATCCAGGTCGCGTTGGCGCACGCCGTGAGCCTGGGTGCGCAAACGTGTTTTCTTGAGGCATCGAACGATGGGTTCTTACTTTATCGCTCGTTTGGCTTTCAAGCGCTGTTCGATTATCAGGCATTTGTACGTGGCCCATTGGTGAACGGGCGGTAGCTTCAGCCTGTTGCGCAATAGCCATCAAAACAGCGACCTTGTGGCCTCGCCATCCTCCAATGTCAGCAAGTACTGCTTGGCTACAAGCCCACCGGCAAACCCGGTCAGCCCGCCCGACGCACCAATTACCCGATGGCAGGGTGCGACGATCGAAATGGGATTGCGCCCGTTGGCCGCACCCACCGCCCGTACGGCTTTCGGGTTGCCGATCTGCTGGGCGATCTGGCTATAGCTGCGGGTTTCACCGAAGGGAATGGTCAATAGCGCGCCCCAGACTTTTTTCTGGAACTCGGTGCCATCAAAGTCCAGCTCCAGCTCGAAACGGTCGCGGGTGCCGGCAAAATACTCTTTCAACTGCCGCTCGGCTTCCAGCAGCACCGGGCTGTGGTTGACCTCCACCAACTCGCCCAGGCGCACGCGGTTGGCGCGCTCGGTTTCCCACAGGATCGCGGCGAGCTTGCCGTTGCGGGCTACCAGGGTCAACTGGCCGACGGGAGAGGGCATGAGTTTGTATTCACATGGCATGAGCGAGCTCCTTGTTGAGTGGGTCATTGACCGACAGGCCTGCACTTTAACGCTCATCGCTGATGGCCGAACTACGTTTCTTGCGGTCAAATTCGGTGGTGTTATCGCTCTTGTTGCAGCACCTTCAGCGCTGCCGAAGCGAGAAACCCCGAGCGGCTTTTTTCTTCCGGGTGATGCAGCACGTATTCATCAATACGGTTGAGCAAATAGCCAGGCAGCGTGATGTTGAGTTTCTGCGCCTTGCCCAGGTACTTGGTGACATCGATATCGACCACGGCCCAGGTGCAGCCGGCGTACTGCGGGTTGGCCGCATGCAGGGTGACCTTTTGCGCACTGGGAATCGGTGCTCCGTCTTCTGCCAGAAGCTCAAAATGACCCTCTATGGCTTCCCGTGCCATGGCCATGGCGTCGTCCAGATCATCACCGGCAGAGAAACAGCCAGGGATGTCAGGGACTTCTACACCCCAGGCGTGGTTGTCGTCACCGGTTGAAATTGCAATCGGATACAGCATGTTCGTTGTCCTCCAGGGACGGTTTAACCGAGCAGGGCCTGTTTCAAAATGCTTTTGGCGGTCTTGTCCAGCAGGTCTTTCTTGGGATGGGGAATAGTCACCAGCCCAGGCTTGGTTGGGTGCTTGAAATGATGATGGCTGCCCCTGACGCGCGCCAAGTACCAGCCATCTGCAACGATATGGCCTATTAAATATCGGCTATCCACATCACCTCCTTGTGGTGTGTTGGTGGTGACTATAACCACTAAATAAAAATTATCAACACTCTACCCACCAATAAAAACGGCAGGGGTGCAAGAAGTGTATGGGCGTGGGGCGCGGCTGCAGAACGGAGGTATTGCGGGGTTTTACTGGCAAATCCCAGGCATAAAAAAACCGGCCTCATGAGCCGGTTTTTTATTCATCCCCTACCAAGACAAGCTGGGTGTGGGAGGACAATCTGAGTGGAGCGGGTAGAGGGAATCGAACCCTCAACTAAAGCTTGGGAAGCTTTCGTTTTGCCACTAAACTATACCCGCTCAAAGCGGCTGACTTTGTACCAGATGTGCGCGGCAATTTGAAGTTTTTCTTTGGAAAATGTGCAAGTTGCGAGCGTCAGCCGAATTTTTCAGGCAACCCTGGGCAGTCTTTGTGCATCGTGCCCACCCAGGGTTTGCTTTCAAATCGCAAGTGCGTGCAGGGCCTGCCCCTGCTGATACCGCAGTCGACTCACTGACTGTTCCGGTTTCAAAAAGCTCATCAATGCCTGCCGGCTGTCATTGCACGCGGCCTTGTGCTCCATGTCCAGGAAGTGCCCGGTGGCCTGGATGGTGCCAAAGCTGCTGTTTGCCACATGTTGCCCAAATATCCGGGCATCCTCGGCGCTGGTGTATTCGTCCCACTCGCCATTCAAGAACAGTACTGGAATGGCGATCTGCCGTGCGGCCTTGAGGTAGCACTGGCGGTCGCTATTGAGGACTTGGCTGATGTGGTAGTGCATCTGCCCGTATTCATGTTCGGCCAAAGTGCTGACATGCCGATAGTTGAAGCGCTTGAACAGCGGCGGCAGGTGTTTGCCGATGGTGCTGTTGACCAGATTCCCAACGCTGTGGCGGTCGAGGTTGCCGAGGTAGTCGACACCGCGTTCCAGGTAGTCGCGCATGGGCGTATTGATCACCGGGGAGAATGAGCTGATCACGGCTTTCTCCACGCGCCGCGGCCGCTGGGACAAGGCGACGAGGGTGGCGACGCCGCCCCAGGAAAAGGACAGCACATGCTCGGCGGCGAAGTGGTCGATGAGTTCCAGGAGGATCTGGCCTTCAATGTCCTTCGTCAGCATTTGTTCATGGCGGTTGTGGGCTTTGGAGCGACCGGCGTAGGGCTGGTCGTACAAAACCACATTGAATTGCGGGTACAGGCTTTTCACGGTCTGGGCGAAAGACGCAGTGGTGGCCATGGAGCCGTTGACCAGGATGATGGTCTTTTGAGCAGCGTCCGCGCGATAGAACTCCGTGTAAACCCGATACTGACCCTGTATATCCAGCACAGCGATTTCTGGCCTCATGTCATAAGACTCCTGGCAAGCGGGTGGTGCGCGCAGATCACTCTGCACGAGCTTTGTGACAGGTAGGCATACGCCTGGAAGGGAGGCCCATGTCGGTCCGTTGAAGCTGGCCGACGGGTGTTGTTATGGCGGGCAACTTGCCTGTAAGGCCCACACGTCAAGCAGTGCGGGCAGGCAATGTGTTTCTTGGAAGGTTGGGTGACTCACCAGTCAGATGGCGGCTGGCGTTTTGATTCAAGCAGGAGGCGGGCCAGGTCGCAAGTTTCACCCAAAAGTTTTGCTGGTCATCGGCTGAACGGTCATATCTGACGGATTTCAGCCTCGGTCAGCGGTCGATATTGGCCGGGCGCCAGGTGTTCATCCAGCGCCAGCGGCCCCATGCGTTCGCGATGCAGGCGCGTCACTTTGTTATCGAAGTGCCCGAACATGCGCTTGACCTGGTGATAACGCCCTTCAATGATGCCCAGGCGCGCCGTTCTGGGGCCAAGGACTACCAGCTCTGCCGGTTGCGTGGTGAGGTTTTCGAAAGCGAAATACAGACCTTGCGCAAAAGTTGTCGCGTACTGCGGGCCGATCTCCTGCTCGGTCTCGACATAGTAGACCTTGGGCAGTTTGGTCAGGGGCTGGGTCAGGCGCCGCGACCACTGACCGTCATTGGTGATCAGCAGCAGGCCGGTGGTGTTGAAGTCCAGGCGGCCGGCGATATGCAGGTCGCCCTTGTCCGGTTCATCCAGCAGGTCAAGGACGGTACGGTGCTGCGGGTCCGAGGTGGCGCTGACACAGCCCTGAGGCTTGTGCAGCATAAAGTAGCGTGCCGGTTTCCCTGCTTGCAGGACGTCGTTGTCCACCATGACGTGGCTGAATTCGCGCACCTCATGATGCGGGTCGCTGACCACTTGGCCGTCGACCTTGACCCGCCGTTCCACCAGCAGCAGGCGCACTTGCTGGCGATTGAAGCGGGGCAGGTTGCTGAGGAAGCGGTCGACGCGCATTACGGCTGGGCCCTGCGCAATTGTTCATCGACCTGGGCACAGCGTGGGCACAGGCAAGCCTTGTTGCGCAGTGCCTCGGGCAACGCTTCAAGCACCGCCGGGTCGATACTGACGCTGTAGCACCAGCAGGCCTGGTCGACGGTACGTGGGTCGGCCAGGGTGCAGTCGTTGCGGGCGCCACAGGCCGGGCAAAGTGTGGGAGTGGTCATCGGTCGGTTCAGGCGTCATTCAGTCGAGGTTCCGGTGAAAACCGGTGTTCCTGGCACGATACAGACCTGGGCGATTTATTGCGCCACAGATGTATCAATCTATGTCGGGGTCGCACCAGATTCGGTTTTTGAGGTCTGATCCTTTGTCAGTCAGTGAAAGCTGTCTGGCGCCTCCCAGCGTCGCTGGTGTGTGCTCTTCCGCGGTCCAGGAGGCCGCCATGTATCGTCGATTGCTCATCACAGCTGTGCTCGGCTTGACCCTTTCTGCCTGCGTGCCTTATTACGATGGAGGCTCCAGCTACTATCGATCCGAAGTCTATACCACGCCCGCGCCGGTCTATTACTACGGTGGCGGCCCGTCTTACCAGTACCGGCGCGGCTATTACGCACCGCCACCACGGTATTACCCGGCGCCGCGTTATTACCAGCCGGCACCCCGTTACTATCAGGCCGGGCCAAGGGCAGGCTACCGGCCATATCCCAATCAGGGCTGGGGTGATCACCGGGGCTATAGGGGACATGGCCGGGGAGACGGCCGGGGTGGCGATCATGGCTCAGGTCGTGGCGGGCACCGTTAAATCAGCTTTTCCTTGAAACGGCGCGTAATGCGCCGTTTTTTTGTGGTAGACCGTCTGTCCAGGCTGTCATATTTAACAGCTATATTAAGTGCCTTTCTAGGACTCTACTGAGTGGCAATTGCTCAGTAGCTCAACGGAATGACACATGATTAGCCGGATGCTTATCGTTTTTATCTTCGGGCTTTTCCCACTCGCTCACGCCAGCGTAGAGTTCGGTTGCCCATACCCCTCGGCGATCAAGCGCAAGGCCGACCATTTTCAAAGTGACAATGGCTATTGGAAAAGCCCCAAGGTCGAGTTTCCAGGCTTTTTGGACACGTTTGTCGGCGCGGTCTTCATCCCTGCCGAGGACGGGGAGCGCAAGCGAGGCCATTTGGAGTACTGCACCTACAAGGCAGCCAACAACCAGTGGGTCAACCTCAGGTTCCAGGCACCCGAGCCCCTGGCCAGCATGTCACTGACCGACTCCACCCATTGGGTGCTGGCCCACGGGCCTTTTGACCAGGAAATCTACGTGTGTACGGACAGCCAGCCCGACAACTGTTCGTTCACCCTCGTCCCCCCCAAATCCTGGCCCGCCGGTTGACTCACGTCTGTCATAAATCAGAGAGATCTGCCAGCGGATGCCGTCCTTCCCAAGCCTTGTGAAAGTGCGCCTCGACCACGGCTTCGGGAATGCGGTTGATATCCGGCCAATGCCAGTGCGGCTGCTGATCCTTGTCGATCAGGCGTGCCCGAACCCCTTCACTGAACTCCGGATGCCGACAGCAATTGAGGCTCAAGGTGTACTCCATCTGGAAAACCTGCGACAGAGACAGGTGCCGTGCCCGTCGGATCTGTTCCCACACCAGGTGCGCGGTCAGCGGGCAGCCCTCGCTCAGGGTCCTGCCAGCCCGGCTGAACAGCGGGTCGCTATGCTCACGCAGTTGGCTCAAGGCGCGCCAGGCGCAGCGCACATCGCCCACATCCAGCCATTCGTCGATTGGTTGGCGTCGCGGTAGCCATTGTGCTTCGGGTTGCTGGCTGGCGGCTTCCTGGGCCAGGGCCTTGAACAGACTGTTGAGCTGCATCGCCGTCTGTTCCTGCCAATTGAGTTGCAGCAGGCCTTCGAGCATTTCGTCCTGTTGTTCATCCAGCAGGAAACGGTCGGCCAGGCCCAGGTCCAGGGCGTCGCGACCATTCATATGGGCGCCGGTAAGGCCGAGGAACAGGCCGAGCTTGCCGGGCAGGCGCGAGAGGAACCAACTGGCGCCGACATCCGGGTACAAGCCGATGCTGATCTCCGGCATGGCCAGGCGGCTGCTCGGTGTGACGATGCGGATGGCGGCGCTCTGCAGCAACCCCATGCCACCGCCCAGCACATAGCCATGACCCCAGCAAATCAGCGGCTTGGGGTAGGTGTGCAGGTGGTAGTCCAGGCGGTACTCGGCGGCAAAAAATTGCGCGGCCAGGGCGGGCACTTCGCCCGGGTGCTCACGGCACGCCTGGGCCAGGCTGCGCACTTCACCGCCGGCGCAAAACGCCTTGGTGCCGTTACCACGCAGCAGCACGCAGACGATTTGCGGATCCCTGGCCCAACTGTCCAGGCGTTCGCTCAGGGCCAGGATCATCGGGAGAGAGAGGGCATTGAGGGACTTTTCCGCGTCCAGGCTGGCGATGCCGATACGGGCGCCGTCTGTGCCAGTGAGCTCTTCGAAGTGCAGATTCATCATGACCTCAATCGGTAAATTGAACGTTGAGTATGATCCCTTCGTGGGAAAGTGCCGGTTATGCGTCAGATCAATTGACAAGTGGGGTGGGCTTTCCTAGGGTTCGCCCATTCTTTTTACATGATGTGTTTCTGATGACTTCCGACGACCGTATCAAACTCGAACCGAGCTGGAAACACGCCCTGCGCGAGGAGTTCGAGCAGCCGTACATGACCGCGCTGCGCGAGTTCCTGCGCCAGGAGCATGCGGCGGGCAAGGAAATCTACCCGCCGGGCCCGTTGATCTTCAATGCGCTCAACTCCACGCCGCTGGACAAGGTCAAGGTGGTGATCCTCGGCCAGGACCCCTACCACGGCCCTGGCCAGGCCCACGGCCTGTGTTTCTCGGTGCAGCCGGGCGTGCCGGCGCCGCCGTCGTTGGTCAACATCTATAAAGAGCTCAAGCGCGACCTCAATATCGACATCCCCAGCCACGGCTGCCTGCAAAGCTGGGCTGACCAGGGCGTGTTGATGCTCAACACCACCATGACTGTGGAGCGCGCCAATGCCAATGCCCATGCGGGCAAGGGCTGGCAGTTCTTCACTGACCGGGTGATCGAGGTGGTCAGCGAGCATCAGCCACACCTGGTGTTCCTGCTGTGGGGCGCCCATGCCCAGGGCAAGCAGAAGCTGATCGATGCGACCAAGCACCTGGTGCTGACCTCGGTGCATCCGTCGCCATTGTCGGCGTATCGCGGGTTTTTGGGCTGCGGGCACTTCAGCCGGACCAATAAGTTTCTTGAGCAGAATGGCGAGACGCCGATCGAGTGGCGGTTGCCGCCCATCTAAGGCCCAACACAAAAAATGTGGGAGCAAGCCCGCTCCCACATTAGAGTTGTGCCAGGTTTTAGACGGTGTCCGGCTGGCGGTTCCAGTGGCGAAACAACGGCTCCGCCAGGAACAACACAAACAACAATCGCATCACCTGCATCGCCGTCACTAACGGCACCGACAGTTGCAGGGTCTCCGCCGTCAAACTCATCTCGGCAATCCCTCCGGGCATCATGCCCAGCGTCAGCGAACGCAGATCCAACTGCGTCAACGCACTCAAGCCCACCGCCGCCAGGGTGGCGATCAACATGGTCAGCACTGTGCCGATCAAGGTGCGGGCCATGAAGGCTGGCGCCCGGCGGAAGAACTGCCGGTTGAAGTGGCAACCCAGGCCACTGCCGATCAGCCACTGGCCAATCTGGCTGCCGCCGTCAGGTAAACCGATGTGCAAGTCCCAGGTGATGCTGGCAATGGCACTGACCAGCAGCGGCCCGAACAGCCAGGGGTTGGGTTGACGCAGGCGCTGCCAGCCCCAGGCGACTAGCGCGCCGACGGGAAACAACAAGGCCAGCCAGGCCCAATTGACGGGTGCCGGATGAAACTGCGGTGCGCCACCCCCCAGCAAGTACTTGAAGATCGCTGGCACGCACAGCACCACCAGCAACACCCGCAGACTCTGGCCCGCCGCCACGCGGCTGAGCACCGCGCCATTGCGCGCGCCCAGGTTGACCATCTCCCCGGACCCGCCCGGCATGCTTGAGAAAAACGCGGTGGCGCGGTCTTCACCGCTGCGACGCATCAACCACACACCGACAATGCTCGACAGGCTGGTCACCAGCGCGCCGAAGAAGATCAGGCCAAAGTGGCTCATCACCTGTTCGATCACCACTGGGGTGAAGTGCAGGCCAATGCCGATGCCCACTACCCACTGGCCGCATTTGCGCCCGCCGGGAATCTCAGCCAACTGCCAAGGCGTTAGACAGCGCACCAGAATGATCGCCAGCAACGAGCCGACCATATACGGCAAAGGCCAGCCGACGAGGCTGGCCAGGTAACCGCCGGCCAGGCCGACCAGCGGTGTTGCCCACCAATGTCTAAGGGTGACCTCAGACATCGGCTACGGCACGACGCTGCAGGGAGCGCTTGCGCCAGATGCGCAGCAATGGCACGAGCAGCATGATGGCGGTCAGTACCCAGACGCCGAAGGTGATCGGGCTGGACCACAGGATTTCCAGTGCACCATTGGAAATCGACAACGCACGACGCAGGTTCTGCTCCATCAGGCCACCGAGGATAAAGCCCAGCAGCAGTGGCGACAGCGGGAAGTCCAACTTGCGCAGGATGTAGCCGAAGATGCCGATGGCGATCATCAGGAACAGATCGAAGGTGGTGGCGTGTACGGCGTAGACGCCAATCGCAGTGATGATTGCGATCACCGGCACCAGTGCCCAGTTCGGCACCGCGAGGATGCGAGTGAAGATGCGGATCATCGGGATATTGAGGATCACCAGCATGATGTTGGCGATAAACAACGAAGCGATCAGGCCCCAGACGATGTCCGGTTGCTGTTGGAACAGCAGCGGGCCTGGCGTGATGTTGTACAGCGACAGGGCGCCGATCATCACCGCCGTGGTGCCCGAACCTGGAACGCCGAGGGTCAGCATCGGCACCATGGCGCCGCAGACGGAAGCGCCGATGGCGGTTTCCGGGGCGGCGAGGCCGCGCATGTCACCCTGGCCGAATTTGCCGCTGGCGCCTGCGATACGTTTTTCGGTCATGTAGGCCACGGCCGAGGCCATGGTCGCACCGGCACCTGGCAGTACGCCGATGATGAAGCCCGACACACCGCACCGCAGGTTCACGGTCAACACCGACAGGGCTTCCTTGACGTTGAACATCATGCGCCCGGTGGCTTTCACTGCTTCCTGGCCACGGTGGGTTTTTTCCAGGAGCAGGAGGATCTCACTGATGGAGAACAGGCCCAGCACCAGGACCACGAACTGGATGCCGTCGGTCAGGTGAATATTGTCGCCGGTAAAACGGTATACACCGCTGTTGGCATCGATGCCCACGCAGGCAAGGAACAGGCCGATCAACGCCGAGACAAAGGTTTTCAGCGGCTTGTCACCGGCCATGCCGCCCAGGCAGACAATCGCAAACACCATCAGTACGAAATATTCCGCCGGGCCGAAGGCAATTGCCCATTTGGCCAGCAGTGGGGCGAACAGCACCATGCCGCAGGTGGCGATAAACGCACCGATGAACGAGCTCCAGGCAGACAGCGACAACGCCACGCCGGCCATGCCTTTGCGGGCCATCGGGTAGCCGTCGAGGGTGGTCATTACGGTGGAGGCTTCGCCCGGGATGTTCAGCAGGATCGAGCTGATCCGGCCGCCGTATTCGCAGCCCAGGTACACGGCTGCCAGCAGGATCAGCGCCGATTCCGGCGGCAGGCCCAGGGCAAATGCAATGGGGATCAACAGGGCCACGCCGTTGATCGGGCCCAGGCCCGGCAACAGGCCGACCACGGTGCCGATCAGGGTGCCGCACAGTGCGGTCACCAGGTTATAGGGGCTCAGCGCGACGCCGAAACCCTGGCCCAAATAGCCAAAAGTATCCATATCAGTTCTCCAGAACGTCGAGCAGACCGAGGGGCAGTGGCACGTCCATGGTTTTATCGAACAGCAGATAAAGACCGATGCTCATCAAGGTGATGATCACCGCGCTGGGCAACCATCGGCCGCCATACAGCCGAGCCATCGGTATACCAATCAGAATGCTGCTGAGAATGAAGCCCAGGGGTTCGAAAGTGCCGGCAAACACCAGCAGCAGGGCCACGCAGATCCCGATCTTGATCAGGGTCGGGCGGTCCAGCGCCGGCTCATCGTCGGTGTGTTTGGTCGGTTGTGGGCGAATCAGCATGTAGAGCAGTGCCAGCCCCATCAGCCCGATCAACAACAGCGGGAAGGCCCGAGGCCCTACGGGCTCGTAGGAAAAGGCCGCCTGATACGGCCAGGCCATCAGCGCCAGGCCGATACAGGCCAGTAACATCACGGCAGCGAAAATGCGTTGTAAGAGCATGGAAAACTCCAGGGCCACCTTTGTAGGAGCGAGCTTGCTCGCGAAAAACGTCAACGAAAACGCGGCTCATCTGGTTTGACGCGGCGCTCTCACGTTCTTTGCGAGCAAGCTCGCTCCTACAGCGGCATTACATGACAGGGGGCGATTACTGGATCAGGCCGAACTCTTTGGCCAGCACTTTGTAGTCAGCCACCTGTTTTTTCACGTAGGTGTCCAGCTCCTGGCCGGTCATGGCAAACGGGAACAGCTCGCGCTGGTCACGCAGCTTGGCGAACTCTTCGGAGGCCAGCAGTTTGTCGAAGGCAGCTTTCCACCAGGCGTAGTCTTCATCGCTGACTTTTGGCCCGAGGTAGAAACCGCGCACCACTGGCCACACGATGTCGTAGCCTTGTTCCTTGGCGGTCGGAATGTCTTTCATTTCCGGTTCGTCGAGGCGGTTTTCCGCGAACACGGCCAGCAGGCGCATATCGCCGCTCTGGATGTGCGGCATGGAGTCGGAGATGTCGGTACTGCCCACCTGGATGTGGCCGCCGAGCAGCGCCGTGGCGATTTCGCCGCCACCTTCGAGCGCCACATAACGCAGGTCACGCGGGTTGATCCCGGCGGCCTTGGCGATCAGCGCGGTTTGCATCCAGTCCTGGCTGCCGACGGTGCCACCGGAACCAATCACGACCTTGCTCGGATCTTTCTTCAGTGCCTGGACCAGATCGTCGAGGGTCTTGTAGGGCGAATCGGTTTTCACCGCGATGGCGCCATAGCTGGTGCCAACCGCCGCCAGCCAGCGCACGTTGGTTTCATCGAAACGACCGAATTTGCCTTGGGCCAGGTTCAGCAGCGAGCCGCTGGACCAGGCCACCAACGTACCGGCATCCGCCGGGCGCTGGGCCACCACTGCGTTGTAGGCCACCGCGCCCACGCCGCCCGGCATGTAGGTCACACGCATGGGCTTGGTCAAAAGCTTTTCGTTGACCAGCGCGCTTTGCGCCAGCTTGCAAGTCAGGTCAAAACCGCCGCCAGGGGAGGCGGGGGCAATGCATTCCGGGCGCTTGGGTTCGCCGGCGGCCAGCAATTGGCCGGCAAACAGCATGCAGCCGGCGGCCAGGGCAAATTTACGCAGTGATGAGGACATGGGGTACTCCGTCATTGTTGTTATTGGGGGAAGTGACGTTCAGGTTTACCAAAGTGCGACGCTGTAGCTGACCAGTACGCGCATTTCATCTGCGTCCCGGGCCGAGTAATTGGAGCGGTAGGTGGCGTTACGCAGGCGCACGGCCACGTCCTTGAACGTACCGCTTTGCACTACGTACTTGATTTCAGTGTTGCGTTCCCACTCTTTGCCGGTGTCGCCGTTCTTGAGTTTGATGTTGTCGCCGGACAGGTAGCGGCTCATGAAACTCAGGCCGGGAATCCCCAGTTTGGCGAAGTCGTAATCGTAGCGGGCCTGCCAGGAGCGTTCTTCGGCGCCGGCAAAGTCATTGATCTGTACGAAGTTGACCAGGTACGGGTCGCTGCCATCCACATACGGGAACGCGCTGTCGCCGGACATGTGCTGGTAGCCGGCGCTCAGTTTATGGCCGTTGAGGGCGTAGCTGAAAATGCCGTTGAGGGATTTGTTATCAATGCTGCCGCCGCGCGCGCTACCGGTGTCATCGCTGATCGCCAGGCGCAGGTCGGTGGCGAAGGTGCCAGGGCCCATCGGGCGGGAGGCGACCAGGCCAAGGAAGTGCTGGCGATACACATCATCGAGCTGGGCGAAGTGGTAGCTGCCAGTGATCTTGTCGGCAAACTTGTAGTCCACACCACCGAAGTTGAAGTGCTTGCCGGTGGCCCCGCCGACGAAGCGACCATTTTTGTTGTTGAGGGCGATGTCCTCGTAGTTGCTGTCGTCGCGGTCCTTGGCCTGGTCCAGGCGACCGCCGGTGAACGTCAGGTTCTTGAACTCACTGGAGGTCAGCAGGCCGCCGTTGAAGGTCTGCGGCAGGATGCGCCCGTCGTTGGCCTTGAGGATTGGCAACTCAGGGATCAGCGAACCGATTTTCAACTCGGTGGCAGAGATTTTCACTTTGCCGGTCAGGCCCAGCTTGGAGTACTCGTCGGCGGCGCGCCCGTCATCGTGGGTTGGCAGCAGGCCACTGCCGGTGCGGTCTGGGCTGGAGTCGAGCTTGACCCCGAGCATGCCCAGCGCGTCAACGCCAAAGCCGACGGTGCCGTCGGTATAACCCGATTGCAGATTGAGCATGAAGCCCTGGGCCCATTCGTCGCGCTTGGATTGCTGGGCGCTGGTGCCGTCGCGAAAGTCGCGGTTGAAGTACATGTTGCGGGTTTCCAGGGTCGCGCTACTGTCTTCAAAGAAGGCAGCCTGGCTAAGCGGCGAAAAGCCGGCAAGGGCTGCGGCACTGGCGAGGGCGGTCTGGGTCAGGCGGGAAAAACGAACAGGCGGGCAAGCGTGGGGCTGTGTCGACAGCATCGTGGTGCACTCCGTTATTGTTCTTATTTGGCGAAAACGCATCGAGGCGTTTTTCGGGCGCTATCGGTGAAATAGCTCGGAGGGTGTAACCATCCGTTTCTGGATGCTAATCGGCGAACCTTTCACTAACCTTTCAGAGCCCTTTCAATGTTTTCGGGCTTCACAGCACAGGCAGCGGCTGTAAACTGCGCCGCGAGTTGGTAAACACAGGGCGGTATCGACCACCCCTTAACGAGGTACAAAACCATGCGTGTCCTGCTCGTCGAAGACCATCTGCAACTGGCCGAAAGTGTTGCCCAGGCGCTCAAGAGCACCGGGTTGACGGTCGATGTGTTGCACGATGGCGTGGCTGCGGACCTGGCCTTGAGCAGCGAGGAGTACGCCGTGGCGATCCTCGATGTGGGCTTGCCGCGCATGGATGGCTTCGAGGTGCTGGCGCGCTTGCGGGCCCGTGGGAAAAATCTTCCGGTGTTGATGCTCACTGCCCGCAGTGATGTAAAGGATCGGGTGCATGGCCTGAACCTGGGCGCCGATGACTACCTGGCCAAACCCTTTGAATTGACCGAGCTGGAGGCCAGGGTCAAGGCCCTGCTGCGGCGCAGCGTGCTGGGCGGTGAGCGCCAGCAGACTTGTGGTGTGCTGGTGTATGACGTGGAAACCCGGCGCTTCACCCTCGGCGGTGAACTGCTGACGTTGACCTCTCGCGAACAGGCGGTGCTCGAAGCACTGATCGCCCGGCCTGGCCGGGTCATGAGCAAGGAGCAACTGGCGTCCCAGGTGTTTGGCCTGGATGAAGAAGCCAGCCCCGATGCCATCGAAATCTATGTGCACCGCTTGCGTAAGAAACTCGACGGCCAGCCGGTCGCCATCGTTACCTTCCGCGGCCTTGGCTACCTGCTGGAAGCCCGCGATGCGTAAGCACAGCAGCCTGCGTTGGCGCCTGCTGTGGAACCTGGCGCTGCTGTTGGTGGTGCTGATGCTGGCCAGCGGCCTGAGCGCGTACTGGAATGGTCGCGAGGCGGCAGACACCGCCTACGATCGCACCTTGTTGGCTTCGGCGCGGACCATCGCCGCCGGGCTGTCCCAGCGCGACGGCACCTTGAGCGCCGATGTGCCCTACGTGGCCTTGGACACATTCGCCTATGACAGCGCCGGGCGGATCTACTATCAGGTCAATGATATTCACCAGAAGCTGATTTCTGGCTACGAACACCTGCCAGGCCCGCCGCCGGGCACGCCGCGCACCGACGATTACCCGGCCCTGGCGCGTTTTTATAACGCCAAGTACCAGGGGCAGAATGTGCGGGTGGTGAGCCTGCTCAAGGCGGTGTCGGAGCCGAACATGAATGGCATGGCAGAAATCCGCGTCGCAGAGACCGACGAGGCCCGTGTCAGCATGGCTCGCAGCCTGATGGCCGACACCCTGTTGCGTCTGGGCATGCTGGCCATCGGCGCCTTGCTGCTGGTGTGGTTTGCGGTGAGCGCGGCGCTGCGTCCGCTGGAACGTTTGCGCACGGCGGTGGAAGAACGCCAGCCGGACGATTTGCGGCCGTTGCCGCTGGTTGAAGTGCAGCACGAACTCGGGCCGTTGGTACGGGCGTTGAACCACTTTACCGAACGCCTGCGCGGGCAGTTCGAGCGCCAGGCCCAGTTTATTGCCGATGCATCCCACGAGTTGCGCACCCCGCTGGCGGCGCTCAAGGCCCGCCTGGAACTGGGCCTGCGCGCCGAAGAACCGGCGATCTGGCGCAGTACCCTGGAAACGGCGGCGCAAGGTACGGATCGCCTGACCCACCTGGCCAATCAGTTGCTGTCCCTGGCACGTATCGAAAACGGCGCGCGGGCGATTGCCGAGGGTGGCGCGCAGTTGCTCGACCTCAGTCAATTGGCCCGTGAACTGGGCATGGCCATGGCGCCCCTGGCACATGCGCGGGGGGTGGCGCTGGCGTTGGAGGCGGATCAGCCGGTGTGGTTGCGCGGTGAGCCGACCCTGCTGAACGAGCTGTTGAGCAACCTGGTGGATAATGCCCTGGCGCACACGCCATCAGGTGGCAATGTGATCTTGCGGGTCACGGCGCCGGCGGTATTGGAAGTGGAAGATGATGGCCCGGGCATCCCGCTGGATGAGCGCGACCGGGTGTTCGAGCGCTTCTATCGGCGTAACCAGCAGGGCGCGGGTTCGGGGCTGGGGTTGGCGATTGTCGGGGAAATCTGCCGTGCGCACCTGGCCCAGATCAGCCTGCATGATGGTGAGCTGAAAGGGCTCAAGGTGCGGGTAAGCTTTATTGCCGGTTAACAGCGTTGGCGCTGGGTCAGTAGAACATCGAACGTGCTTCGTCCAGCTCGCTGCGCACCGCTTCATTGAGCGGGTCGATACGCAGCTTCTTGAGCGCCGGTAGGTTCGACAGCGCAGCGTTGGCCAGCGGGTGGTCAGTGTTTTTGTGGCAATACAGCACGGCCACCTGTACCAGGTCGACATAGTCCAGGCTGGCCGAGTCGCGTTCAAGATCCTGGTAGTGTGCGGGCACATTCACCAGCATTTCCGGAAAGTCCCAACCCCGCAGCAGCTTGTCCCCCAGCAACGGGTGAATGTTATCAATCACATGATTGAGGCTGACCGGGTCGGACAGCAACTCGTAGTGGTCTTCGGCGTAGGTCAGGATCGGCAGCACGCCGATCTGATGCACCAGCCCGCCGAGCGCCGCCTGGTCCGGCTTGAGCTGGCTGTGGTTGCGGCACAAGGCATAGCACACGCCCGCGACTTCGAGGCTGCGACGCCAGACGTCGCGCATCTTTTGTTCGACGACGTCGGAGCGGGCATGGAATATCTGTTCCATCACCAGGCCAATCGCCAGGTTGCTGCTGTAGTTGGTGCCCAGGCGGGTGATGGCGGTGTGCAGGTCGGTGACTTCCTGGGATGCGCGCAACAATGGGCTGTTGACTACCTTGATCAGCCGCGCCGTCAGGGCGGTATCGCGGCCGATGACTTTGCTCAGGTGGCTGATGCTGATTTCTGGGTCTTCGGCGGCCTGACGAATTTTCAGGGCCACTTCCGGTAACGTGGGCAGAACCAGGTCATCGTTATCGATGGCCATCACCAACGCCTGTTGGACTTTTTCCGCCAGTTTGTTCATTCATGCTCTCTAGGGTGCTGCAAAAGGGTATGGCGATTAACGCTGGATCTCGCGATCACGGTCCAGTGGGTAGGGCAGGTCGAGCAACTTGAGGCCTGGGCCTTCCAACGCACCTAAATGCACATCGCCACTGTCGGCTGCTTCGGCTTGCAGCACCGCCAGAAGTTCAATCCCTTCGTCGGCCCGGGCGGCAATCACCACCTCGCCGATGGCACTGTTATGGCTGGGGGCAAACAGGGGTGTGCCAGGCTCGGGCAGTTCGGTGCCTTCCAGGCTCAGGCGGTACAGGCGCCGCTTGAGTTTGCCCAGGTATTGCATGCGGGCGACGATTTCCTGGCCGGTGTAGCAGCCTTTTTTGAAGCTCACGCCACCGACCGCTTGCAGGTTTAGCATCTGCGGGATGAACAGCTCGCGGGTCTGGGCCATGACTTGGCCGATGCCGGCGCGGACCTGCCCCAGCAGCCAGGCATTGAGATCGCCTGCGGCCATTTGTGCGGCCAGTTGGCTGCGCAGGGTGTCGGCTTGTGCCGCAGGTGCCCAGAGTTCGGCGCGGCCAGGGGACACGCGAATGGCGATCAGATCATCTGTACGGGCCACGCTGTCGGTGTCGGCTGGCAGTTCCAGGCCCAGGCCGATGAGTGCCTGATCGGCGCTCACCAGGCCAAAGCGTGCCCAGGCAGCGCTTTCGTCAGTCAGCTTGGACTTGGAAAACACCGCGTACTTCTTCAGGTCTGCCAGTTGTGCTTCCAGCAGTTCGCTGGCCATGGCCAGCAGCACGCCGTCACCTTGCAGCACGATACGGAAGCTCGACTGCATGCGTCCCTTTTGGGTGCAACGCGCGCCGAGGCTGGCATGGGTGTCGTTGAGGTAGTTGAGGTTGCAGGTCAGTTGCCCCTGGAGGAACTTGGCCGCGTCAGCGCCGCGAACGGCCAGGACGCCTTCGTGGGACAGGGGGCAGAAGAAAGCAGAGTCAGCCATGGGTCATCGCAGTTGGAAAGTCATGGGTGCATCATAGAGGGGCGCCCGGCAAATGGGTAGTTTCATCAGCCCGACCAAAGCCGACTGTTCCGAGGGGCGTGGGCCTGTATACTTGCGCCCTATTTGAGGAGCGCTCCATGGTCGAAGATGTAGAAATCAATCGCCTGTACTGGCACAGCCGTCGCGGCATGCTGGAGTTGGATGTGTTGTTGGTGCCGTTCACCAAAGAGGTGTACGCGACCCTCGATAAGGTAGACCGCGACCTCTACGTCAGGCTGCTGACCTGCGAAGACCAGGACATGTTCGGTTGGTTCATGGAACGTGCCGAGTCAGAAGACCCGGAGCTGCAACGCATGGTCCGGATGATCCTGGATCGTGTCCAGCCCAAGTAATGCCTTCGAATGCCGCTGGCAGGCCTCGGGGCTGTTGCTGGCGGCGTATCTCTTTGCCCTGTGCCTTGCGCTGCTTGCGCTGTGCTTTCTCGATGTACCTCTGCTGATTGCCGTCCTCGGTGCCGTGGCGTGCCTGGCTCATGCCGTGTGGACGCTGCCGCGCTCTATTCGCCTGACTCACCCTTCGTCGGTTCGTGGCCTGCGCCGTACTGCTGATGGCTGGCAGTTGTGGAGCGTGGCACGGGGCTGGCACCGTGTGCAGTTGCGTCCCGACAGCCTGGCATTGCCGTTGATCGTGGTGCTGCGCTACCGGTTGCCGGGTGATTGGCGAGTGCGCTCGATCTGTGTGCCGCGCGATTCGCAGGTCGCCGATGTGCATCGGCGCCTGCGGGTGCGCTTGAAGTTCAGTCGCCGTAGGTGGTTGGCACCAGGATAGTGTCGAGGGCCTCTGGCAGCATCTGCGGATAGTCGAGGGTGTAATGCAGGCCCCGGCTTTCCTTGCGCGCCATGGCCGAGCGGATCATCAGCTCGGCGACCTGGGCCAGGTTGCGCAACTCGATCAGGTCGCGGCTGACCTTGTAGTTACTGTAGAACTCATCGATCTCATCGAGCAGCAACCGCACCCGATGCTGTGCCCGCGCCAAGCGCTTGTTGGTGCGCACGATCCCCACGTAGTCCCACATGAAGCGCCGCAGCTCGTCCCAGTTGTGGGCGATGATCACGTCCTCGTCCGAGTCGGTGACCTGGCTGGCGTCCCAGCGGGGCAGGGCGGCCGGCACCGGGATGCGCGGCAGTTGTTCGAGGATATCGGCAGCAGCGGAGCGGGCGTAGACGAAGCATTCGAGCAGCGAGTTGCTGGCCATGCGGTTGGCGCCGTGCAGGCCGGTGAAGCTGGTTTCGCCAATCGCATACAGGCCGGGGACGTCGGTGCGGCCTTGCTGGTCGACCATCACCCCGCCACAGGTGTAGTGCGCCGCCGGGACCACCGGGATCGGCCCTTTGGTGATATCGATATTGAAGGTCAGGCAGCGTTCGTAGACCGTCGGGAAGTGGGTCTTGATGAAGTCGGCGGGCTTGTGGCTGATGTCCAGGTAGACGCAGTCGATGCCCAGGCGCTTCATTTCGTGGTCGATGGCGCGGGCCACGATATCCCGGGGTGCCAGCTCGGCCCGCGGGTCGAAGCGCTGCATGAAGCGCTCGCCATTGGGCAGCTTCAAGTGCGCGCCTTCACCCCGCAGGGCTTCGGTGATCAGGAAACTCTTGGCCTGGGGGTGATACAGGCAGGTGGGGTGAAACTGGTTGAATTCCAGGTTCGCCACCCGGCAGCCGGAGCGCCAGGCCATGGCGATGCCATCCCCGCAGGCGCCATCGGGGTTGCTGGTATAGAGGTAGACTTTGGCGGCGCCACCTGACGCGAGGATGGTGAAACGCGCGCCGTAGGTATCGACTTCACCACTGGCGCGATTGAGGACGTAGGCGCCCAGGCAGCGCTCGCCGGCCAGGCCCAGGCGTTTTTCGGTGATCAGGTCGACCGCAACCCGTTGCTCCAGCAGTTCGATATTCGGCCGCAGCCGAGCCTGGGCGAGCAGGGTCTTGAAGATCGCGGCGCCGGTCGCATCGGCGGCATGAATGATGCGTCGATGGCTGTGGCCGCCTTCGCGGGTCAGGTGGAACTCGAAACCTCCGTCATCACTGCCGGCATGCTCGTCGCGGGTAAACGGCACACCCTGGTCGATCAGCCACTGGATGGCTTCGCGGCTGTGCTCGACGGTGAAACGCACCGCGTCTTCATTGCACAGGCCGCCGCCGGCGTTGAGGGTGTCTTCAACGTGGGATTGCACCGTGTCGGTGTCATCCAGCACGGCGGCAACCCCGCCCTGCGCCCAGAACGTCGAGCCGTTGGCCAGGTCGCCCTTGCTCAGTACGGCTATGCGCAGATGGCTCGGCAGGGTCAGCGCAAGGCTCAGGCCTGCGGCGCCGCTGCCAATCACCAGGACATCGTGTTGAAACTGTTGGCTCATTTATGGGATTCCGCAAAAAGCGATCCGAAGGGTTGGCGCAAACAGGACGCCTGGATCGGCGAATCAAAGGGTCACACGGCCCACTAGTATATAGAGGGGGGGATCGGCACAATAGTCGGGCATTCGTGGCATTGTGAGACTACGGTGAACGAACTGCACGGCTTTTGATGAGGCGTTCTGGTATCGAAACGGGAACTTTTACACTCGTTCCGACTCTATAACAGGATGCCCGAAAGCTGGGAATGCGTTGGTTTTATTGAGCGGCCTGGAGCATGAGGCGTGTCAGAAAACCGGCGACAAGATTATTCACGCAGCCGGCTATGCCCGCGCTGCGTTTTTCGTGTGTGCCAAAACAGAGCCCACCGGAAACTTGCTTGAAGGGGGAGAACTTTTGCGAAAAGTCCTAGTCTATGTTTGCAAGCCTGATCGTTTAGTGATGCAAGCCTCCTTCAAGTTCAACGAGGAGTGTTCATGCTAACCCAGGAAGAGGATCAGCAGCTGGTCGAGCGCGTTCAGCGCGGCGACAAGCGCGCATTTGATCTGCTAGTGCTGAAATACCAGCACAAAATTCTCGGGTTGATCGTGCGGTTTGTGCACGACACCCATGAAGCGCAGGACGTTGCACAGGAGGCCTTTATCAAGGCTTACCGTGCACTCGGTAATTTTCGCGGTGACAGTGCGTTCTACACGTGGCTGTACCGCATCGCCATCAACACGGCGAAGAACTATCTGGTGTCTCGCGGACGCCGCCCGCCAGATAGTGATGTGAGTTCGGAAGATGCAGAATTTTACGATGGTGATCACGGCCTCAAGGATTTGGAGTCGCCGGAGCGTGCATTGCTGCGCGACGAGATTGAAGGCACCGTCCATCGCACTATTCAGCAACTGCCAGAAGATTTGCGTACGGCGTTAACTTTACGTGAATTCGATGGTCTGAGTTACGAGGACATTGCGAGCGTCATGCAATGTCCGGTGGGGACCGTACGCTCCCGGATTTTCCGGGCTCGGGAAGCCATCGATAAAGCCCTGCAACCGTTGTTGCAGGAAAACTAAAGACAGCGGCGACAGCCAAGAGAGGAACCGCCATGAGTCGTGATGCCCTGCAGGAATCGCTGTCCGCAGTGATGGATAACGAAGCGGATGAATTGGAACTTCGTCGAGTGCTCAATGCATTTGATGACGCCGAAACCCGTGATACCTGGTCTCGTTACCAAGTCGCTCGGGCGGTGATGCACAAGGATCTACTAATCCCTCGTCTGGATATTGCTGCGGCCGTTTCTGCTGCGCTGGCCGATGAAGCCGTTCCGGCAAAAGTTGCGCGTGGTCCTTGGCGTAGCCTGGGTCGCCTGGCAGTCGCTGCTTCGGTAACTGTGGCCGTACTGGCCGGTGTGCGCCTGTACAACCAGGACGAGATCGCCGGTGCCGAACTGGCCCAGCAAACCCAGCAGCCGGTCATGGCCGGTCCGCAGGTCAAAGGTCCAGCCGTACTGGCCGGCTACAAGGAAAGCGCTGAAACACCTGGCCCGATGGCCAATGGCGTGCTTCAGGGGCAATCCGGCTGGCAGGACCAGCGTCTGCCAGGTTACCTGCGTCAGCACGCTCAGGAGTCGGCAGTAAAAGGCACTGAAAGCGCATTGCCTTACGCTCGCGCTGCAAACCTGGAAAACCGCTAGACCGCTAAGGAGCCTTATGCGTGCCATACCGCTCCTTGCGCTTTTGCTCAGTGGCTGGTTTGCAGCTCCTGCCCAAGCGGATGAAGGCCAGGATTGGCTGAAACGCCTTGGGCGGGCAGGGCAGCAAAACTACCAGGGCACGTTCATCTACGAGCGTAACGGTAGTTTTTCTACCCATGAGATCTGGCATCGCGTCCAGAATGGCCAGGTTCATGAGCGCTTGTTGCAGCTCGATGGATCGGCTCAGGAACTTGTCCGTATCGATGGACGCATCCAATGCGTTACCGGCAGCTTGGTGGTCGGCGTCGATAACTCCCCGGGCGCTCCCGCCCACGTATTCGATCCACAAAAGCTCAATACTTTTTACGAGATTGCCGTCAGCGGAAAATCGCTTGTGGCCGGGCGTAAAGCGGTGATCGTATCGTTGACCCCGCGTGACCAGTACCGCTATGGGTTTGAGTTGCACCTGGACCGTGAAACCGCACTGCCTCTCAAGTCGCTGTTGATTAACGACAAGGGGCAATTGCTGGAGCGGTTCCAGTTCACTCAACTTGAGACAACACTCCCTGATGAGCGTGATCTGCAGCCTGGCAGCGACTGCAAGCCATTGACGCCGTCCAGCGTCAAGACTCCAGCGGTGACGGGCCAGCCCCAGGCTTGGCGTCCGCAATGGTTGCCGCCAGGGTTCGAGTTGACCCGCAGTGACGCGCGCAAGGATCCCAAGACCCAGATAGTTGTAAGCAGTCTGATGTATGAGGATGGGCTCGCGCGATTTTCACTGTTTCTTGAACCTGTAACGGGCGAGGTCGCCCCCGAAAGTCGTGTTCAGCTTGGGCCTACGGTTGCCGTATCCCGCCGCATGAGTACGCCTCAAGGCGAGATTGTCGCGACGGTTGTCGGTGAAATCCCGATGGGCACCGCTGAACGGATCGCCCTCTCTGTTCGCAGCGGTCCGGCGCCCGAAAAGCCGTGAACCGTTAATCCTGTGCTCATCCAGATCGTTCACAGTGCGGCAGGAGACAGGCGATGGCTGCCTTGCTCTTGTGCCGAGAACATGAAATGTCTGGAGAGTATTTTCACTTGCAAAATCTCCTTATGTTTTTTATAGGTCAACTCCTCGGCTCTGGCCTTGCGTTGTTCACGCAATATTGACGTCGGTAGTAGTAGTCTTCGGCGTTTATTGAACCCTGTCGCCCAACCCTGCTCGTCGTAACGGGAGCTGTATGTCGATACCACGTTTGAAATCTTACCTATCCATAGTCGCCACGGTGCTGGTGCTGGGTCAGGCCATTTCCGCGCAAGCGGCGGAGTTGCCTGACTTCACCCAACTGGTGGAGCAGGCTTCGCCTGCCGTGGTGAACATCAGTACCACCCAGAAGCTGCCGGATCGTAAAGTCTCGAACCAGCAGATGCCCGACCTTGAAGGCTTGCCGCCAATGCTGCGCGAATTCTTCGAGCGCGGCATGCCCCAGCCGCGTTCGCCACGCGGCGGCGGCGGTGGTCAGCGTGAGGCCCAATCCCTGGGCTCGGGCTTTATCATTTCGCCAGACGGCTACATCCTGACCAACAATCACGTGATTGCCGACGCTGACGAAATCCTCGTGCGCCTGGCTGACCGCAGTGAACTCAAGGCCAAGCTGGTCGGCACCGATCCGCGTTCGGACGTTGCCTTGCTGAAGATCGAAGGCAAAGACCTGCCGGTGTTGAAGCTGGGCAAATCCCAGGACCTCAAGGCCGGGCAATGGGTGGTGGCCATCGGTTCGCCGTTTGGCTTTGACCATACGGTGACCCAAGGCATCGTCAGTGCCATCGGCCGCAGCCTGCCGAACGAAAACTATGTACCGTTCATCCAGACCGACGTGCCGATCAACCCGGGTAACTCCGGTGGCCCGCTGTTCAACCTGGCGGGCGAAGTGGTGGGGATCAACTCGCAGATCTACACCCGCTCCGGTGGTTTCATGGGCGTCTCCTTCGCTATCCCGATTGATGTGGCCCTGGACGTTTCCAACCAACTCAAGGACGGTGGCAAGGTCAGCCGTGGCTGGTTGGGCGTGGTGATCCAGGAAGTGAACAAAGACCTGGCTGAGTCCTTTGGCCTGGACAAGCCGGCCGGTGCCCTGGTCGCGCAGATTCAGGATGATGGCCCGGCTGCCAAAGGCGGCTTGAAGGTTGGCGATGTGATTCTGAGCATGAATGGCCAGCCGATTGTCATGTCCGCTGACCTGCCGCATCTGGTGGGCGCACTCAAGGCGGGTGGCAAGGCCAAGCTTGAAGTGATCCGTGAAGGCAAGCGCCAGAACGTTGAGTTGACTGTCGGAGCCATTCCGGAGGAAGGCCAGGAGCTCGCTCTGGGTGGTAAATCCGGCGCCGAGCGTAGCAGCAACCGCCTGGGTATCGCCGTGGTCGAGTTGACCGATGAGCAGAAGAAAAGCTTCGACCTCAAGAGCGGTGTGGTGATCAAGGAAGTCCAGGACGGCCCAGCCGCCCTGATCGGCCTGCAACCCGGCGACGTGATTACCCACTTGAACAACCAGGCCATCAACTCCACCAAGGAATTCACCGACATCGCCAAGGCGCTGCCGAAGAATCGCTCGGTGTCGATGCGGGTCCTGCGTCAAGGGCGTGCCAGCTTCATCACCTTCAAGCTGGCTGAGTAATCCGCTAGCTGTTGGTCAATAAAAAGCCCCGCTTTCGAGAGTCGAGAGCGGGGCTTTTTTGTGGGCGCCGGCTTTAGCTCATCATGCCTTTGACGATGCGTTCCTGTTCGATCAGTTCACGTTGGCGCGCGTCGATGCGTGACGACAGGGGGAAGTTGCTGCCGGCTCGGCGCTTGGCAAAGTCCAATTGCTGGATCGCCTGCTGGAAGTCGCCGACCAGTGCGAAGTACTCGGCGCGGGCTTGATGCAAGCCGATGATATTGCCTGACAGGCCACGGGTCTCGGCGACCTGATACCACACATCCGGATCGTCGGAGCGTGACTTGAGCAGACCTTCCAGGGCTTTTTCCGCGTCAGCGGTGCGGTTCTGCTTGAGTAGTAGATCCACGCGCACCTGGTTCAACGGGTAGTTGCTGGGATACTGGGCAAGCATGCGGTCGGTGCGTTGCTGTGCGTCGGGCATGCGATTGTTGGTGATATCCAACTCGATCTGCGCCAGGTTGTAGGTGATGTCATTGGGCGCCTTGGCCAGCAGCGGCTTGAGGGTTTCCCGCGCTTCATTGAGCTGGGTGCCCTTGATCTGGGCGATGGCCAGGCCGTAGCGCGCCACATCGCTTTTCGGGTTCTCATCCAGTTGGGCGCGGAAGCGCTTGGCGGCCAGTCCGGGTGTGTCTTCGTAATACAGCTGTACCCGGGCGCGTATCAGTTGATAGCGCAGGCTGTCTTCCGTACCGCCGACCTTGGCCTGTTCGGCGCGGTTGCGGGTGTCGGCAATCCGCGATTCGGTGACCGGGTGCGTCAGCAGGAATTCTGGTGGCTTGGCATCGAAGCGGTACTGACGCATCAAGCGCTCGAACATGGTCGGCATCGAGCGCGGGTCGTAGCCGGCCTTGACCATGTTGAGGATGCCGATGCGGTCGGCTTCCTGTTCATTTTGCCGGGAGAAGCGCCGCTGCTCCTGGATGGCGGCGGCCTGGCTGCCGGCAATCGCGGCAATCCCGGCATCCCCGGCGCCGGCGGCCGCAGCGATAATCCCACCGAGCAGCGCGGCCATCATCGGGATCTGCATCCGTTGCTGGGCCTCCACGCCACGGGCGAAGTGGCGTTGCGACAGGTGCGCCAATTCGTGGGCCATGACCGAGGCGTATTCGCCTTCGGTCTGGGCATTGAGGAACAGGCCGCCGTTGACCCCGACAATCCCGCCCGGCGCGGCAAATGCGTTGAGTTGCGGGCTGTTGATCAGGATGAACTCCAGGCGCCGGTCGTTGACCTGGCTGGTCTCCACCAGCTTGTAGACGCTGGTCTCGACGTAATCCTTGAGTTGCGGGTCATTGAGAACCGAGACCTGCCCGCGCAGGAACGCCAGCCAGGCCCGGCCCAGTTGGTGTTCCTGTTGTGGCGAGACAATGGCAGAACTGGCGTCGCCAAGTGACGGCAGATCGTCGGCGAAGCCTGGAGAGGCAAGCAGGCAAGCTAGCGTCAGCAGGGTAGGGCGCAAAAAAGTCATGCACAAAGCCTTTCGACAAAGACCTTACTGTAGCCGGACACTGAGCCTGGGACCAGATATTCTAAGCACCCTCTGAAGCCGCCTGGAGCAAAACCATGACCGATGCTGTAAACCACGACGCCGAGCTTGATGCCAGTGGCCTCAACTGCCCGTTGCCACTGCTCAAGGCCAAGATGGAGCTCAATCGGCTGGCCAGCGGTGCGGTGCTCAAGGTGATCGCCACGGATGCGGGTTCCCAGCGCGACTTCCGCACGTTTGCCAAGTTGGCGGGGCATGCGCTGTTGCACGAAGAGGCCGATAACGGCGTGTATCGTTACTGGTTGCGCAAGGCCTGAGCAGGCTTGGAGGAGGG
This sequence comes from Pseudomonas sp. 25 R 14, assembly GCF_900004755.1. Taxonomy (NCBI): domain Bacteria; kingdom Pseudomonadati; phylum Pseudomonadota; class Gammaproteobacteria; order Pseudomonadales; family Pseudomonadaceae; genus Pseudomonas; species Pseudomonas sp. 25 R 14. Next base: position 49,083 of record NZ_CVTS01000053.1, read on the forward strand.
TGCTGTTTGCTTTGATTGTGGGTGTTGCCAAGGGCCCCATCGCGAGCAAGCCCGGCTCCCACGTTGACCGGGTTGTCGTGCCGAGCACCGATCCAATGTGGGAGCTGGCTTGCCTGCGATAACTATTTAGGCCTTGTCCAGCGCCTGCGCCGCCGCCAAAACAGCATCCACATGCCCCGGCACCTTCACGCCGCGCCATTCCTGGCGCAGCACGCCATTTTTGTCGATCAGGAAGGTGCTGCGATCCACCCCCATGTATTCCTTGCCATACAGTTTCTTCAGCTTGATCACATCAAACAGCTGGCAAACTGCTTCATCCTTGTCGCTGATCAGCTCGAAGGGGAAGGCCTGCTTGGCCTTGAAGTTCTCATGGGACTTCACGCCGTCCCGAGACACGCCAAACACTTCGGTGTTGGCCGCCTGGAAGGCTGCGTACTGGTCACGAAAACCCTGGCCTTCAGTGGTGCAGCCCGGCGTGCTGTCTTTCGGGTAGAAATACAGCACCACTTGCTTGCCCTTGAGCCCGGCAAGGCTGAACGTCTGCCCGCTGGTCGCCTGTGCTTCGAAGTCGGCTACCGGTGTGTCGATGACTACAGCCATGAAAACTTCCTTACATTGGGTTCTGTGGGCGCCACGGTTCAATCAGTGCGTCCAGGTTCAGCGCATCGGCGAAATCCAGGAACTGGTCACGCAACCAACTGATCTGCACACCGGCCGGCAACGTCACGGTAAAGGTGGCATTGAGCATGGTGCCGCCGGTCTGTGGCGCCTGGTAGGTATCGCAGGTCAGGTTTTCCAGCTCCACGTTATGGTCGATAAAGAACTGGCACAGTTCATTGACGATGTCCGAACGGTAGGCCGAACTGACATAGGCCACGTACGGCAGCGCCTGGGGACGGTTCTCCAGGGCCGCACTGCGCACCACATTGACGGTGAAGTCGTGCTTCTTGGCCAGGGTCGGCAAGCCGGCTTCCAGGCGTGCCAGGGCGTCCCAGCTTCCGGAAATCTGCAGGACCAGCGCACTGCACTCGCCATGGCGAGTCAGGCGTGAGGTCACGACGGCGCAGCGATTCTCATGGCTGGCGCGGCACAGGACGTTAGTCAGCTCCATGGGGTTGGCGCCAAGGGCACTGATAACAAGGAATTGTTCGCGGACTGTGGGGGTGGACATGCAGCATTCCTAAAGCGATGAGCGGTCGATACGAACGTGCGGTACCGATCAAAGGATCAAGGGTAGCGAAAAGCGCCGCCAAGGGCTAGGACGTGGCGTTTTCATTGCATATTCAGTGGCCGTTGGCTGTGCTTTGGCCCAATGATGGCATTGTCGGCAACTAAGTTGATCCAGAACGCATCCTCAGAGGGTACTTCGCTTGTGCAAGCATCTTGGCGCCAGTACCATTACGGCTCTCTTTTTCCGGCAGGAGCGGTTGCATGATTGCGGGCAGTATGGTGGCACTGGTCACACCCATGGATGCACAAGGTAATCTCGACTGGGACAGCCTGGGCAAACTGGTGGACTTTCACCTGCAAGAAGGCACCAACGCCATTGTGGCCGTCGGCACCACGGGTGAATCGGCCACGCTTGATGTGGAAGAACACATCGAGGTGATCGAGTTTGTGGTCAAGCGCGTTGCAGGGCGTATCGCGGTCATTGCCGGTACGGGCGCCAACTCGACGCGCGAAGCGATCGAGTTGACCAAGAACGCCAAGAAAGCCGGTGCCGATGCCTGCCTGCTGGTGACGCCGTACTACAACAAGCCGACCCAGGAAGGCTTGTACCAGCACTTCAAGGCCATCGCCGAAGCCGTCGACATCCCGCAGATCCTCTACAACGTGCCTGGTCGCACGGCGTGCGACATGCAGGCCGCGACCGTGATCCGCCTGTCGACCGTGCCGAACATCATCGGTATCAAGGAAGCCACGGGCGACCTGCAGCGCGCCAAGGACATCCTGGCCGGCGTGAGCAGCGATTTCCTGCTGTACTCCGGCGACGACGCCACGGCGGTGGAGCTGATCCTGCTGGGTGGCAAGGGCAATATCTCGGTGACCGCCAACGTGGCCCCGCGTGCCATGAGCGAGCTGTGCGCCGCCGCCATCGCCGGTGACGCCGTGACCGCTCGCGCGATTCACGAGAAGCTGATGCCGCTCAACAAGACCCTGTTTATCGAATCCAACCCTATTCCCGTGAAATGGGCGCTGCATGAAATGGGCCTGATGCCGGACGGTATCCGTCTGCCGCTCACCCAGCTCAGCCCAGCCTGTCACGAACCGCTGCGACAGGCCCTGCGCCAGTCCGGCGTCCTGGTTTAATTGAGGAAGCATTACGCATGAAGCGATTGGCCGGACTTTCCGCACTTGCCTTGATTATCTCCAGCACCAGTGGCTGCGGTTGGATCTGGGGCCCGGAAGGCTACTTCCGTGACCGCGGCAGCGATTACCTGGAAGCACAACAAACCGCACCGATGCAATTACCGCCGGACGTCAACGTCGCCAAGCGCCTTGACCCGTTGCTGCCGATCCCGCGCAACGTGGCCGACGACACCGTCAAGGGCGAGTACGAAGTGCCGCGTCCACAGCCGATTTCGGCCCTGGCCGATGCCAGCGACTACAGCCTGCAGAAAAGCGGCGATTCGCGCTGGATCATGGCCCAGCGCCCACCAGCCGAAGTCTGGCCGGTGGCGGTGCAGTTCTTCCAGGACAATGGCTTCCGTATTGACGAGCAACGTCCGCAGACCGGTGAGTTCACCACTGCGTGGCAGCAGCCTAACGAATTGTCGGCCAACATGGCCAAGCGCTTGCAGTCCGGTGGTGTCGCCGCCGGTAGCGAAAGCCGCATCCGTGTGCGCATCGAGCCAGGCGTGCAGCGCAATACCAGTGAAGTCTACGTGGTCAGCGCCGAGCGTCCTGCCGGCAGCACCGCCAACGTCGAGTTCACCAATCGCTCGGTCAACAGCGGTGTTGATGCTGCGCTGGTCGACGAGATGCTTGCCAGCATGAGCCGCATCTCCGAGAAGGGTGGTTCCGTTTCCCTGCTCGCCGCCCGTGACTACGACACCCCTAGCCGTGTCAGCCTCACCGAAGACGGCAGCGGCAACGTTGTGCTCAACCTGGGTGAAGACCTGGACCGTGCCTGGGCCAGCGTCGGTCGTGCCCTGGAGCAAGGGCCATGGCGTGTCGAAGACATCAACCGCAGCCTGGGCCTGTACTACATCAACGTGGCTGAAAAGGCCGAGAAGAAAGACGACGAGCGTGGTTTCTTCAGCAAGTTGTTCGGCAGCGAGCCGACCAAGGAAGAGATCGAGACCCGCGCCGAGCGCTATCAAGTACGCTTGAGCAAGGTCGGCGACAACGTGCAAGTCACCGTCGAGAAAAACATCAACACCGTGGCACCAGCAGAAACGGCGCGCAAAGTGTTGGGCGTGATTCAGGACAACCTGGGCTGATCCGATGCGTTTTGCTGTTCTCGGCAGCGGTAGCCAAGGGAACGGCACGCTTGTAGCCCATGACGATACGTACGTCCTGGTGGATTGTGGTTTCTCCCTGCGGGAAACCGAGCGACGCCTGCTGCGCCTGGGGGTTCACCCCGCGCAGCTGAGCGCGATTCTAGTGACCCACGAACATGCCGACCACGTGCATGGCGTGGGTTTGCTGTCTCGGCGCTACAATCTTCCGGTGTACCTGAGTCGCGGCACCTTGCGCGGGATGCGCAAACCCATTGAACCCGCAGGTTTCCTGGCCGGTGGCGAGCAACTGCAGATCGGAGCCTTGAGCATCGACGTGATTGCCGTGGCGCATGATGCCCACGAGCCCACGCAATATGTATTCAGTGATGGCGAGCGCCGCTTTGGCCTGCTTACCGACCTGGGTTCCTACTGCGCCAAGGTGCTGGAAGGCTATCGTGACCTCGATGCGTTGATGATCGAGTCCAACCATTGCCGTGACCTGCTGGCGCGCGGTCACTACCCGTACTTTCTCAAGCAGCGGGTCGGTGGCGAACTGGGACATTTGAACAACCACCAGGCGGCGTACCTGGTGTATGAGTTGGGCTGGCAAGACCTGCAACACCTGGTCCTGGCCCACCTGAGCAGCAAGAACAACCTGCCGCAGCTTGCCCGGCAATGTTTTGTCGACACCCTCGGGTGCGACCCGGACTGGCTGCAACTGGCCGATCAAGATTCAGGGCTCGACTGGCGACATATCGCCTAGCCCACCTACTTACCAAGCGGAGCCCATCATGGAAAAACGTGAAGAACTCTACCGCGGCAAAGCCAAGTCGGTGTACAAGACCGACGACGCCAACCGCTTGATCCTGCTGTTTCGCAACGACACCTCGGCGTTCGACGGCAAGCGCATCGAACAGCTCGACCGCAAGGGCATGGTGAACAACAAGTTCAACGCCTTCATCATGCAGAAACTCGAAGCGGCCGGCATCCCGACCCAATTCGACAAACTGCTGGGCGACAACGAATGCCTGGTGAAAAAACTCGACATGATCCCGGTCGAGTGCGTCGTGCGTAACTACGCCGCCGGCAGCCTGGTCAAGCGCCTGGGCGTGGAAGAGGGCCTCAAGCTCAACCCTTACACGTTCGAACTGTTCCTCAAGGACGACGCCAAGGGCGACCCGTTCATCAACGAATCCCACGTCGTGGCATTCGGCTGGGGCACCGCTGAGCAACTGGCGCGCATGAAAGAACTGTCGCTCAAGGTCAACGACGTCCTGAGCAAACTGTTCGACGACGCCGGCCTGCTGCTGGTGGACTTCAAACTGGAATTCGGCGTATTCCACGACGGCTCCATCGTCCTGGGCGACGAATTCAGCCCGGACGGCTGCCGCCTGTGGGACAAAGACACCCGCAAGAAGATGGACAAAGACCGCTTCCGCCAGGGCCTCGGTGACGTTATCGAAGCCTACGAAGAAGTCGCCAACCGTCTCGGCGTACCGCTGTAATCGACGCAAGCATCTGATAGCACGGAAAAAAATTGCTTCGGCGCTTTGCTTCCACGAAACAGGCTGTTATGATGCGCGCCGTTGGAGAGATGCCAGAGTGGCCGAATGGGACGGATTCGAAATCCGTTGTACCTTCACCGGTACCTAGGGTTCGAATCCCTATCTCTCCGCCATTATTGAATAAGACTAAGCCCCCGTAATTGTTACTGATTACGGGGGCTTTTTCGTTTCAGAGGCTATGATTAGGGCAGTTTTAGGGCATATCTTCTTGGCGTTGGGTCGCAGTTGCCTGTCGCTCGCCGTGATATAGGTTTCGTTTTAGGAATTGTAAAAAGAACTCGCCGAGCGGCGATTAAGAATGGCGAAAACAGGCGAGTAAATGGAGTGTAGGATTGAAGATGAGCATCCGAGCTTGTTTTCAACGGAGCATAATCGTCGCGCAGGCACTATTCGTACAAATCCTAGGCGGCAATGTAGCAGGCGGTGGCGGAAGAGTTACCTTGCCGGGCCTTTCGCACCCTGCGTTCAACACCTGAGAAAAGACCGGATGCAAGAGTTGGAAGCACATTACATGGACGGTTCGCTTGCAACGGATGCCCGGCTATCGCTGAGCGTAAACGAACTTCCACCTGGTACCGAACCCATGCTGCAGCACGTCCGCCAGGGCACCCTGCGTGAGATCGTGCAAGGCGAGCAGCGTACGCCAGATGTCGATGAGATCGTCAGTTGGGTGCGCAACTGTTATCGCAGTAACCCCCTTATCGGCGATATCGCCCGGGCGATGTTCGTGATCAACGAAGACTTGGTGGTGGCTGACACCGAGTTGCCCACCCCAGATGAAGTGCTGCGCGATCTTCACCGCCTGGAGAAATTGAAACTCGATCGCGAGTTCTTTGTCTCTTCCACTTTCGAGGGCCGGCCCTGTGGCGTACTGTTCCGGCGCTCGGAAATGGTGGAGGGCGGGGTACTGTTCGAAATGACGGTTTTCGGGCGCGATGGGTTGGCTGGCAAGGTGGGTCAATTGAATCTTCAGCTATCCAGCACTCGACCGGAGCCGTTTATTTCCATGTGCACGGAACAGGGCTGGATCAAATTCGAACGAGGGCGCGCCTTACAGGTGGCGCATTTCATGTTCCTACTGCAATGCCTGTATCAATACAAGAGATACCTTTATCCGATACTGCCGCTGAAATCGATCGTCGATGTACGCAAGGACCGCCCCCGCAACAACCCGGACCTGGTGAAGCTAATCACCCGGGCATACCGTGGCCAGGTGGCCTGTACGCGGGTCCAGGTCGACCTCGCCTTGATGCACCCTCGAGACATCGACTACGCGCTGCGTATTCCGGATGAAGACATAAGCCGTTTCATCACGCATGCCAGAACCACCGACATCCTCTTGTACGAAGAGAACGGCGCGCTGGTCATGGACGACGACTATCTGGTCTACATGGCGTGCAGGGCTCTTGGCCTGACGCGGGTGAACGCGGTGATCGTCGGTGACTTTGACCAGCCACTTGTCAAAGTACTGGAGATAGGGGGGCGCGAGCTGATCCCGCCTGTGGGTGTCACGCGCCAGGACAATCGTTCGCGCCGAGGCAGCATCGACAAGCAGCACCTGCTGCAACGCAAGGTATCGGCGCTGCGGCCTAAGCTCTCTCAGTCAGCCAAGTTCGAGCGCAACTTCATTGAGTTGTGCCAGCTACTGGGCCGGGTCGGTACGCGTGAAAAAGACCTGCACTGCTTCCTCAAAAAACACACCCAAGTGCTGGATTCTCATGTGGCAGCGGTCTACAGCGAAGTTCGCATCGGCCAATACCGCGCAGACCTAGTGCTGCAATACCGCCAATCGGACAAGCGTGTAGTGCTGGTTGAGCTCGAACCCCACAGCGCGCAGATCTTCACCAAGCGCAATAGCCATCGGCACAAGGTGACCCACGCCGTGCAGCAGGTGCAGGACTGGATCAGGGAGATCCACAACAATGCAAGCAACCTGCCAAAGTGGCTGGCGGGCAACTACACCGCGGAGGGGATGGTAGTGATCGGGCGTTCCAAGGATCTGACGCAGGTACAGAAAGATACCTTGATGATCCACAACGCCAAGTCCGACATCAAGATTCTCACCTACGATGACCTTCTGGAGCGCTTCCAGCGCTTGATCGAGGTGCTCGACAGGCAATGATCAAAGCCTAGGCCCGTTGCAGACTGATCTTCAATGCGCTATCTCACCAGTTGAGCGTGAACCTGCGATCCGCATCATTACTTCACCTCCGGGCTCTATGGGCGTATACAGCAAGGCCGAGGTGATGTTGCTCAACCTTTGCCAGCTAGGCGAGTGCACCGACGATCTGTTCGCCATGTCGCAGCCTGCCGAGGCGACCAAGGTGATGACGGTGCTGGATCAGATCAATGGACGGTGGGGACGGGGAACGCTGCGGTCGGCAAGTGTACCGACTAACCCAGATTGGGGGATGAGGCGGGAGATGATGAGTAAGAGTTACACTGCGAAACTTGATCAGCTATGGAAGGTTGCGTGTGTGTAATTGGGAGAGATTTTTATCGTGTAGATGACGTGGCGACTGGCAAAATCCTATCATTCATGGAATCGGAGGAGGATGTTCAGTCACAGTTAATCTGAGCCGAAAGTCGAGTGAATTGCGAGCGCGGCGGTTTTCGAATGCAAGCCGTTACAGCTATACATTTTGCTAACCTGACGACTTGCCCTGGATAGGGTTCAACGCGTAAAGTGAGATTTATCTTATGGACTACGAGCGTCTAAACATAAGCCAGCATTGTGATGGATCTGCGGATGCTTGAAATTCTAAGTCGTGAATCAAGGCTTAATTTTTTACCTTAGATGGGATAGAGGGCGTTGTGATGGATAAGTTAGCTAAAGGATTCCTGTTGGGAGTAATCATCCCATCTGTACTGCTTTTGAATGGGTGTAGCTCTATTGCTCAGTCTCGTTGGGAAGGGCGAGATGCCCAAGAGGCACTGAATTTATTTGGCAGACCCGATTCGATGAAAAAAGAAACAGGCCCAAACGGCGAAGTTCTAGCTGTACTTACTTGGTATAAGTCTTCAAGTTGGACGAATACTGAAGCAGCAGGAACTTCAATGAATCACACTAGCAATGGCATGGTGTATACCGAGAAATACGAAACGGTTAGTCATAGCTCCGAATGCAAGCTTGAAGCAACGGTGAATAAAGCCAAAAAAATTGTACTCTTTAGAATTGAGGATGGACGTATCCTTCATGGTAAGTGTACCAACGTCTCTTACGTCCCCGGATACATTCCCCCTGGCTTTTAAAGCTGAACCACAGCAATTTTTTATCATGAGCTACTTCTTACAAGGACTTTGCAGGTTTTTGGTTACCTAATATATAGTCCAGTTCATCCATTGGGCTTTTCGGTGGTGCCTGCAAATCCGTAATGATATCAAGCATTTTCATTTGGTTGAATTTGCCCAATGAGATAAATCCGTTAAAATTTCGATCCTGTGGATTGCACACAAACGCAAACGTATTTAGAATCGCTTTATCATAATCGAGCGTTAGCCATTTATTGGAGACCTTCAAGTCTCGGCGTGCGTTATTTGTTCGATCGATTGATGTTCCTTTAAGAAAGCGGGCTCTTTGCTTGGAGCACTGGACTTCAACTGTATAGACATCTGCCAATGGCTTGGATGAATCAGCGAAAATTTGGTTAACTTCTACAGACTGAAACCCACCCGCCGTTTTACTCCGTGGCGTCATGGAATTTAGATCGGCAACAAACACTATGTTGTTTTTCCCTGTGCCTATGCTCAAGACTCTCCACCAATCGCCAATGGGGTTCGCGTTGTCAGCTATCGCTGAAGCGGAGGCCGTAAGTAGCGTTGTAAGTATTGCGTAGTTTTTAAATCTCAAAAAAAATGACATACTGTTACCCAATCTCCTTGATTAATTTTATGCCCATCTATTTTAAAATAAGTAAACCTCCACAAAATAGCACCTAGTCAGACGTCTCTGCAACAAGTCGGTCTGGCTGGACGTTATCAATCTCATCGACCCAATACAGCGAGTAAACCCAACGGATAGGCATGATCAAGCTACGCCTGTGGCAGGCTATTAGCGTTGGCCATGACGCGGATATTCTCGCGGATAACTTCCACTCGTTTGCGCTAGCCGGCACTCGATGCCTTGAGCTTGGCTAAAACCTGTTTGGTGAAGCCAGCGTTTTTACCAATCGTCTCAAGCGCGCCACGAACGATATTCCCTACCTCTGGCGAGCCTTGCTGCTCCAGGTGCAGTGTCAACTCAAAGCTGCCTCCAAGGCCAGCTGGTTGGTGTACATCCTCTCTCAAGTACATCGCGCATCGAATAATCACCAGGCATCGCGTCGGCTCCCTCCCAAAGAAATAGAAGCACAGTACCGGTAGTGCCCTTGTCGGGCAGTGATTTCAACTTGCTTAGAAATTGCTACAACGCGAAAGGATTATAGCGGCTGAGTGCGGAAGGCCGGGGTGTTGGTGAAGGACTCCGCCCAATCCATCATCGGACCAGCTTTCCGCGAAAAGAGACGAGCGCTCATCATCAGCCTGTTTGAAGTGCAAGCTTAGGGCAAAATTAGGGCAGATTCGGGGCCGCCATAGTCCGCATTAGACCATTGGGAAGGTGCTGAAAGGCTGTATTTTCTGGGCAGAAGCGGCCTACACGTAGGCTAGAATGGGTTCGAATCCCTATCTCTCCGCCATTACATAGAAAAGCCCCGCAGATTAATTTCTGCGGGGCTTTTTCGTTTCCGTCTCCCTCTCTTCCAACGCCTGCCTCCCCAGTTTTGCCACCCTGTTCTGACGATTTCTCCTCAGCGTTTTGCCTGGCGAAACACTTCCAACAATCGCGTCCCAGTTTTCATTCATGTAAACCCATAAAAAACAATCATATACACATTTTTTGATTTTGTTTTCCTGTCAGCCCTTTACTTAAAATTGGTGAAATGCTTATATTTTGTTGTTAATTCAAAATACAGTTCCGCACAGCGAAATTGATTGAATTGTCAAAGCTGTAGCGTTCCTTCGTCCTTGGCGAGGGGCGAGGGACTTCACACATAACAACAAAAATAGGGCTGCATCATGGAGCGCCATTCCTGCGTCATTGCTACGTGTCTCCTGGTTTCCATTGTGCCTGCGTCGGCGTACGCGGACTTTTTCGCAGACAGCAAGGCCAGCGTCGAGCTGCGCAATTTCTACATCAATCGCGACTACAGCCAGGCCAGCACCACTCAATCCAAGCAGGAAGAGTGGGCCCAGGGCTTTTTGCTGCGCTACGCATCAGGGTTCACTGCAGGCTCTGTCGGCTTTGGGCTGGATGCGATCGGTTTGGCCGGTTTGAAGCTCGACTCCAGCCATGATCGCGCCGGTTCCGGTTTGTTGCCTCGTCAACGAGATGGCCGTTCAGTCGATGAAAGTGGCGCCCTTGGCCTGACTGCCAAGGTGCGGGCGTCCAAGAGCCTGCTCAGGATCGGTACGCTGCATCCGCGTTTGCCGGTGGTGCAATTCAATGACACGCGTTTGTTGCCGCAAACGTTCGAGGGGGTGCATTTGAATTCCCAGGAGTTCGCCAATGTGACCGTCGATGCGGGCCAGATCCGCCAGGTGACCCAGCGCGATTCGACCAACCGGGAAGACCTGACGCCGTCAGTGGCCAACGCCAAGGGCATTCGTGTGACCAAGGGCGCGACCACCGATGAGTTCAACTTTGCCGGTGTCGGTTACAAGTGGAGCAACCAGTTAAGCGGCAATTACTTCTACGGTGAGCTCGACAGTTTTTATCGCCAGCACAATTTCAGCCTGTTGCATCTATTGCCACTGGGCGAAGGGCAGTCGCTCAAGAGTGACGTGCGCTACGCAAGGTCGACTAACCAGGGCAACAGCAATATCGACAACACGGCCCTGGCGGCGATGCTCACCTACACCCTGGGCGGTCATGCCTTTGGCCTGGCCTATCAGAAAATGAGTGGCGACACCGGCTACGCCTATATCCATGGCGCCGATGCCTTCCTGCCCAACTTTGTTTCCAATAACGACTTTGCCAATCGGGACGAGCAGTCCTGGCAGGCCCGCTACGACTTCAACTTCACCGCTATCGGTATCCCGGGCCTGACCTTCATGACCCGCTACCTCTATGGCAGCGGGATTGAGCTGGGTGCTGGCAAGCCGACCGGTTCGGAATGGGAGCGCGATACCGATATCGCCTACGTATTCCAGAGCGGCACGTTGAAAAACCTGGGGGTTAAGTGGCGTAACTCGTCCCTGCGCATGAATCACTTTGGCAGTGACCTGGACGATAACCGCCTGATCGTCAGTTACACCTTGCCACTCCTGTAGTCGAGTCGATGACAGCCTTCCGGGCGGGTCCATAACAACAATGAGGTCGTAGCGGCTATGAAGAACACACTTTATCCATCACGTGTACGCGCCTGGTTCACCGTCAGTGTGCTGATGCTGGCCTACGTTTTATCGTTCGTGGACCGGCAGATTCTCAACCTGCTGGTGGGGCCCATTCGTCAAGACATGGACATCAGCGACACCCAGATGAGCCTGCTGATGGGCCTGTCGTTTGCGATCTTCTATACCTTCTGTGGCATTCCCCTGGGGCGGATTGCCGACAGCAAGAGCCGGCGCAATCTGCTGATGTGCGGGATTTTGGTGTGGAGTGGCATGACCGCCGCGTGCGGGATGGCCAAGGGTTACTGGCAGTTTCTCTTTTGCCGCATCGGTGTGGCGGCGGGCGAGGCATCGTTGGCGCCTTGTGCCTACTCGATGATTTCCGACAGCTTCACCCCTGAGCGTCGCGGCACGGCCTTCAGCGTGTACTCGACGGCGATTTATCTGGGGTCGGGCGTGGCGCTGTTGCTCGGCGGCGTCGCGGTGCATTTCGCAACCAGCCAGGGCGATATGACGTTGCCGCTGATTGGCATCGTGCGCCCGTGGCAGATGGTGTTTTTGATTCTTGGCGCCATTGGCGTGGTCTTCTCATTGTGCCTGCTGTTGCTGCGCGAGCCGGTGCGCCAAGGGGTCGGTGCGGGGCTGCAATTGCCGTTCTCGGAGTTTGTCGACTACCTGCGTAAAAACCGTCGGACCATGCTCTGCCACAACCTCGGGTTTGCCTGCCTGACCTTCACGGCCTACGGCAGCAGTGCCTGGATCCCGACTTTCTTTGTGCGTTCGTTCGATATGAGCGTGCCGCAAGTCGGGGTGATTTACGGCAGCATGCTGGCGATCTGCGGCTCCCTTGGCCTGCTGCTGGGTGGACGCCTGTGTGACTGGCTGGTCAAGCGCGGTCATCGGGACGCCCCCCTGCGCATCGCGATCCTTGCCGCAGTGCTGACTTTGCCGTCGAACCTGGGCTACTTGGTTGACGACAAGAACCTGGCCTTGGTGCTGATGGCGTTTCACGTGTTTACCGTGAGCATGCCGTTCGGTGTTGGCCCCCTGGCGGTCCAGGAAGTCGTGCCCAGCCCGATGCGCGGGCAGGCATCGGCGCTCTATCAGTTTGCCGTGACCCTGATCGGCCTGGGTATCGGCCCGACCGCCGTAGCCTTGGGCACGGATTACGTGTTTGGCAGTGATTCGGCGCTGGGTTACTCGTTGGCCGTGGTTACTGGCATCTCCCTGGTGCTGGCGGTGGTGATTTTGATGGCCGGCCTGCGCTCCTACCGCGAGAGCTTGGAGCGCCTGAAAAGCTGGGCACCCAAGGATCCTGCCGTGGTGGTGCCTGGCCGGCAGGTGCCAGCGGCTGACGCCTGAGCCTTCAAGTTCTCCCGCTGACCAAGCTGACACCCTCCAAGGTGTCAGCTTTTTTTTAATCGGAGATCTTTCCATAAACCGTTTGCCAAAACATGTCTCTTTGATAATATCGATTCGTATGTTCCGCAGCGCGGAATATGATTCCAATAAAAACAATGTGTCGAGGCTCAGATGAATTCCAGCGTCAACTACGAGCGTCAAGGCGAGGTTGCACTGATCACCCTCAACAACCCGCCGGTCAACGCCCTTGGCCAGGCCCAGCGTGAAGGTTTGCTGCGGGCCTTGCACCAGGCCCAGATCGACACGCAGGCCAAGGTGCTGGTGTTGCTGTGCAGCGGTCGCACGTTCATTGCCGGGGCGGATATCAAGGAGTTCGGCAAACCACCTCAGGCGCCGAGCCTGCCGGAAGTGGTCAACGCCTACGAACAAAGCGACAAGCCCTGCGTTGCGGTGATCCATGGCACGGCCCTGGGCGGCGGCCTGGAAATGGCCCTGGGTTGTCACTATCGAATCGCGCGCCGCGATGCCAAGGTTGGGCTGCCGGAGGTCAAGCTTGGGTTGCTGCCGGGGGCGGGTGGCACGCAGCGCTTGCCCCGTTTGGCGGGGGTGGCCAAGGCGCTGGAGATGATTGTCTCAGGCCAGCCCATCAATGCTCTTCAAGCCCGGGAACATCAGATTGTCGATGAGCTGTTTGACGGTGATCCCCGCGCCGCCGGAATCGCTTTTGCTCAACGGATACTGGACAGCGGCTTGGGCGTACGGCGTACCGGCGAGCAGGCTGCGGCGCTCAAGGGCGTCGACAACGGCGCATTGATCGCCGCCAAGCGCGCCGACGTCGCCAAGCGTTTGCCGGGGTTCTTTTCGCCACCCCGTTGTGTCGCCGCCGTAGAAGCGGCGACCTTGTTGCCGCTGGTCGAAGGTTTGCAACGCGAGCGCGCACTGTTCCAGGAATGCCTGGCTTCCGAGCAGCGTGCGGCCCTGGTCCACGGTTTTTTTGCCGAGCGCCAATGCGCTCATATCGACGACTTGCCCAAGGACACACCGGTGCGTGCCATTGAGCGCGTCGGGGTGATCGGTGGCGGCACCATGGGCGTGGGCATCGCCTTGAGTTTTGTCAGCGCCGGTATTGCCGTGATGTTGATGGAAGTCGACGAGCCCGCCCTGCAGCGGGCATTACAACGCGCCCGAGAAACCTGCGAAGCCAGCGTCGCCCGTGGCAGCTTGAGCCCTGCCGTGATGGAGCAGCGCCTGGCACTGCTGCATGGCGGGGTGGACTACAGCGAACTGGCCACTGCCGACCTGGTGATCGAGGCGGTGTTTGAAAGCCTGGAGGTCAAGCGCCAGGTGTTCGAACGCCTGGATCAGGTGTGCAAGCCCGGCGCGATCCTTGCCAGCAATACTTCGTCACTGGATCTGGACGTTATCGCCGGCTTCACGTCACGGGCTGAAGACGTGGTGGGCCTGCACTTTTTCAGCCCGGCCAACGTCATGCGTCTGCTTGAAGTCGTGCGCGGTCGGCACACCGGTCTTGAGGTGTTGGCCACGGTCATGCAACTGAGTAAGAGGCTGAACAAGATTGCCGTGGTGGTGGGCGTCTGTGATGGCTTTGTCGGCAACCGGATGATCTTCCAGTATGGCCGCGAGGCCGAGTTCTTGCTGGAGGAGGGCGCTACCCCGGAGCAGGTTGATGGTGCCTTGCGCAACTTCGGCCTGGCCATGGGCCCGAATGCCATGCGCGATCTGTCCGGGCTGGATATTGGCTGGAGCATTCGCCAACGCCAGCGCGCCACGCTGCCATCGAACTACCCGCTGCCCGATGTCCTCGACACGTTGTACGCGGCCGGCATGCTCGGCCAGAAGACCGGCCAGGGCTTCTACTGCTACGCCCCCGGCTCCCGCCGTCCCGAGCCCAACCCTGAACTGTTGCCGTTGCTGGAAGCCGTCTCCCGCGAGAAAGGCATCGAGCGCCGCGCCTTGAGCGATGAGTACATCGTCGAGCGCTGCGTGTTCGCCTTGATCAACGAGGGCGCAAAAATTCTGCAGGAAGGCATCGCCCGGCGCAGCAGCGACATCGATGTGATCTACCTCAACGGCTACGGTTTTGCCGCCTGGCGAGGCGGCCCGATGTTTTATGCCGACAGCCTTGGCCTGGACAACGTACTGGCCCGTATTCGCGAGTTCCACCAACGCTTCGGCGCCTGGTGGGAGCCGGCGCCATTGCTGGAGAAGCTGGCGGCAGAAGGGCGGCGTTTCGCCGACTGGAAACTGGACTCATAACGGCCTGCTTCACGGTCTATCAACGGCTTGGAGAAACACATGGATATTCATTTTACCGCTGAAGAACTGGCGTTTCGCGATCAAGTCAGGTCCTTCCTCAAGGACAAACTGCCCCAGGACCTGGCCGACAAGGTGCGCCTGGGCAAGCCCTTGTCCAAGGATGACCACCTGCGCTGGCAGGCAATCCAGAACGCGCAGGGTTGGTACGCCACCCATTGGCCAGTGGCCTTTGGCGGCACTGGCTGGGGCGCGGTAGAGAAGCACATTTACGAAGAGGAATGTGCGCTGGTGGGTGCGCCGCGCAGCATTCCGTTTGGGGTCAACATGGTAGCCCCGGTGCTCATCAAGTTCGGCACGCCACAGCAACAAGACCACTATCTGCCGCGCATCCTCAGCGGCGAGGACTGGTGGTGCCAGGGCTACTCGGAACCCGGCGCCGGTTCTGACCTGGCCTCGCTGAAAACCCGTGCGGTGCGCGAGGGTGACGTTTACATCGTCAATGGCCAGAAGACCTGGACCACCCTGGGCCAGCACGCCAACATGATTTTCTGCCTGGTGCGTACCGACCCGCAGGCGCAGAAGCAGCGGGGTATTTCCTTCCTGCTGATCGATATGACCAGCCCTGGCATCAGCGTGCGGCCGATCATCACCCTGGATGGTGAGCACGAAGTCAACGAGGTGTTCTTCGACAACGTCAAGGTGCCGGTGCAGAACCTGGTTGGCGAAGAAAACCACGGCTGGACGTGTGCCAAATACCTGCTCACCTATGAGCGCACGGGCCTGGCGGGGATCGGCGCGTCAAAGGCCGCGCTGGCCCACCTCAAGCGCATTGCCCGCAAGCAGATGAGCGAAGGCCGGCCGATATTCGACGACCCGCTGTTTCGCGCCCAGGTCGCGGAGGTGGAGATGCAACTCATGGCCACCGAAATGAGCACGCTGCGTACCCTGGCTGCGGCCAAGGACGGCGGGGTGCCGGGGGCAGAAAGTTCGATCCTCAAGGTCAAGGGCACTGAAGTCCGCCAGGCGATCAGCCACTTGCTGCGCAAGGTGATCGGGCCGTACGCGTTGCCGTTTCTGGAAGAAGAGTTGGACCTGGATTACCCAGGCGAACCCCTGCACGCCGACTACAGCGTGGCGTTGGCCAGCCAGTATTTCAACCTGCGCAAGCTGTCGATCTTCGGCGGCTCCAACGAAATTCAGAAAAACATCGTCTCCAAGATGATTCTCGAACTGTAAGGGGCTCTGACCATGGACTTCAAACTGACCGAAGAGCAGCAAATGCTGCAAGACACGGCGACACGCCTGGTACGCGATGCCTACAGCTTCGAGGCGCGAGAGCAGTATGCCCAGAGCGAGGCGGGCTTCAGCCTTGCCTTCTGGCAGCAACTGGGTGAGTTGGGGCTGACGGCAGTGCCGTTTCCCGAGGCCCTGGGTGGTTTTGGCGGGGGCGGCGTCGACACGATGCTGTTGATGACTGAGTTCGGCCGAGGCTTGTGCCTGGAACCTTATGTGGAGTCGGTGATTTATGCGGGAGGGTTACTGATGCAACTCGGCAGCCCGGCCCAGCAAGACCTGTTGCAACAAGTGGCCAGCGGTCAATTGCTGCTGGCCACGGCCTTTGCCGAACCCCAGAGCCACTACCACCTGAACGATGTGCAGACCCGTGCCGAACAGACGGCCGAGGGCTGGACGCTGACCGGTAGGAAAGCCGTGGTGATCGGCGGGCATCAGGCCGGCTTGATGCTGGTCAGCGCACGGGTCAGCGGTGAGAGTCGTGATGAGCAGGGCATTGGCCTGTTCTTGATTGATCCCCAGGCCGTCGGTGTCGAGCGCCGCACTTATCCTACGGTCGATGGCCGCAAAGCCTGCGACCTGTACCTGGACAAGGTGCAGGTCTCTGCTGATCAGGTACTGGGTGAACCAGGCCAGGCCTTGGCAGCGTTGCGTTATCAACAAGGGCGGGCGATTGCCGCACAGTGCGCGGATGCCCTGGGCAGCATGCAGGAAGCTTGTCGCCTGACCCTGGAATACCTGAAGACCCGTCAGCAGTTTGGTGTGGCCATTGGTCAGTTCCAGGTGCTGCAGCACCGTATGGTCGACATGCGCACCGAACTGGAACAGGCCACCAGCATGGCCATCCTGGCCGCGTGCTGCTGCGACGAAGCGCACAGCCTTGAACGCACCCGGACCCTGGCCGCCGCCAAGTTCATCGTCACCCGCGCCGCGCGCAGCATTGCCGAACAGGCAATCCAGCTGCACGGCGGGATCGGCATGACGTGGGAATATTCCCTGGCGCACCACGCCAAACGTCTGGTGATGCTCAGCCATCAATTCGGTGACGATGACTATCACCTCAAGGCCTATGCCGCCTTGCTTGATGCCGCTTGAATGCCGTTTTTTTCACACTGAGAGATCCATTATGAAAGTCCTCGTCGCAGTCAAACGAGTGGTCGATTACAACGTGAAAGTTCGCGTCAAGGCGGACAATTGCGGCGTCGATCTGGCTAACGTCAAAATGTCGATGAACCCCTTCTGCGAAATCGCTGTGGAAGAAGCCGTACGCCTGAAAGAAAAGGGCATCGCGACTGAAATCGTCGTCATTTGCGTAGGGCCATCCACTGCTCAAGAGCAGCTGCGTACCGCTCTGGCGCTGGGTGCCGACCGCGCGGTGCTCGTCGAATCCGCTGAAGAACTGACCTCGCTGGCCGTTGCCAAGCTGCTCAAAGCCGTTGTCGACAAGGAGCAGCCACAACTGGTGATCCTCGGTAAACAGGCGATCGACAGCGACAACAACCAGACTGGCCAGATGCTGGCTGCACTGACCGGTTATGGCCAGGGCACCTTCGCCTCGAAAGTCGAAGTCAGCGGCGACAGCGTTGCCGTGACCCGCGAAATCGACGGCGGCGCACAGACGGTTTCCCTGAAACTGCCGGCCATCGTCACCACCGACCTGCGTTTGAACGAGCCGCGTTATGCGTCCCTGCCAAACATCATGAAAGCCAAGAAAAAGCCTCTTGAAGTGCTGACTCCTGATGCTTTGGGCGTTTCCACCGCCTCCACCAACAAGACCGTCAAAGTCGAAGCGCCAGCTGCACGCAGCGCGGGGATCAAGGTCAAGTCGGTGGCTGAACTGGTCGAGAAACTGAAAAACGAAGCGAAGGTGATCTGATCATGACTATCCTCGTAATCGCCGAACACGATAACAAGGTGCTGGCCCCGGCCACCCTGAACACCGTTGCTGCCGCCGCCAAAATCGGTGGCGACATCCACGTACTGGTCGCCGGTCAAGGCGCTGGCGCCGTGGCTGAAGCCGCAGCAAAAGTAGCTGGCGTGAGCAAAGTACTGCTGGCTGACAACGCTGCCTACGCGCACCAACTGCCGGAAAACGTCGCGCCTCTGGTTGCAGAGCTTGGCGCTTCCTACAGCCACATCCTGGCTGCCGCTACCTCCAACGGCAAAAACATCCTGCCACGCGTTGCCGCGCAGCTGGACGTCGACCAGATCTCCGAGATCGTTTCGGTGGAAAGCGCCGACACCTTCAAGCGCCCGATCTACGCCGGTAACGCCATTGCCACCGTGCAATCGACAGCTGCCGTCAAAGTCATCACCGTACGCGCCACCGGCTTCGACCCGGTTGTCGCGGAAGGGGGTTCGGCTGCCGTTGAAGCCGTTGCGGCTGTGCACAATGCTGGCACTTCCAGCTTTGTTGGCGAAGAACTGGCCAAGTCGGACCGCCCTGAGCTGACCGCTGCCAAGATCGTCGTTTCCGGCGGTCGTGGCATGCAGAACGGTGACAACTTCAAGCACCTGTACGCCCTGGCCGACAAGCTGGGCGCGGCGGTCGGCGCTTCGCGCGCGGCGGTCGACGCAGGCTTCGTACCCAACGACATGCAGGTCGGCCAGACCGGCAAGATCGTTGCGCCACAGCTGTACATCGCGGTCGGTATCTCCGGCGCGATCCAGCATTTGGCCGGTATGAAAGACTCCAAAGTGATCGTTGCGATCAACAAGGACGAAGAAGCGCCGATCTTCCAGGTGGCTGATTACGGCCTGGTGGCGGACTTGTTCGAGGCGGT
>NZ_CVTS01000023.1:0-83268 GCF_900004755.1 Pseudomonas sp. 25 R 14
TGGTCGCCCAGGCGGTGTGGGGCATGGCGCGCAACCTGTGCCGCAGCGCGGGCCGCATCAGCCTGATGCTACTGGCGACCGCCGCCGCCCTGCTGCTTCCATTTACCTGGGCCCAGGTGGCCATCATTGCCAGCGCCGGCGTAGTTGGCCTGCTGCTCTTCAAACCTGCATACGGCGGCGCCCACGAACCCCTGCCAATCCCGATCCGCCGTCCCACGGGCGCGATGTGGCTGGCATTGTTCCTGATATTACTGGTGGGCCTGCCGCTCCTCGCCCAAGCACTGCCCAACCTCGCCTTGGCCCTGATAGACGCGTTCTACCGCACCGGCTCGCTGGTATTCGGCGGCGGCCACGTAGTACTGCCGCTGCTGCAAGCCGAAGTGGTACCGCGCCAATGGGTGAGCAACGACCTGTTCCTCGCAGGCTACGGCGCCGCCCAAGCCGTACCCGGCCCGCTGTTCAGCTTCGCCGCCTTCCTCGGCGCCGCCATCAACCCCTGGTGGGGTGGCCTGATCGCGTTGCTGGCAATCTTCGCGCCGTCGTTTTTACTGATATTCGGCGTCTTGCCTTTCTGGGAAAACCTACGCCAAAGCCCCCGCACACAAGCCGCACTGGCCGGTGTGAACGCTGCGGTGGTGGGTTTGTTACTGGCGGCGCTGTACCAGCCGGTGTGGACCAGCGCGATATTCACCGCACAAGACCTGGGCCTGGCGTTAATCGCCCTGATGGCGCTGATGCTCTGGAAACTGCCACCGTGGCTGGTGGTTGTGGGAAGCGGCGGACTGGGGTGGTTATTAAGTCTGACGCTGTGAAAAGCACAGCCGCAGCGCCTTGCTGGCCATCCACCCACTGAGCGACACAGCCAAACGCCTCGACCGTGAAACGTCCTGCACCGGCTAGCCCTTCAACTCACCCGCCCGATGACTCGCCGCATCGTCATACGCCACATACAACGACTCGGCAATTTGGCTTTTGATGGCCTTGCTGGACTCCAGCCCCAACACAAAACCCTCAGCCTTACCGCCCGCGCGGTTCAAGTCTTCAAGGGTGCTGGCACCGGTGATCGCGTCCAGCAATTTGGCCGCGTGCGGGCCAACACCCTTGGGCAGGCTGATCTGGTCGATGCTCATTGCGGCACCTCGGATGAAGTGAGGGATGGTGTGTTGCGCGATAGCGTGGTCATTGGCGATACCTTGAGGACTTGGGGCCGATAGCGCGCTTGGCCGCTGCCGGGGTGGCATGGTAGACCGGTATAGGGATGAGGGGGCAGTTTTCGGCCAAGAGTGGCCACTCGAACACATCATCTGGATCGGTTGTTTTGCAAGACGAAGCAGTCACCGATGTTCCGCAGCCAACATTGACCTGAACTGAGAAATGATCTCTGAAGATAGCCCGGCACCTTTGAACACTGCGCAGGTGAAGCTAACAGGTGCAGGGCCCGGAGCCGTTATGATGCCGTCTGCAACCACAGCGACTGGGCTATTTCGATAAAGCGTGCGCCCTTCATAACCTACGGCATTTTGCTTTAAGAAGTCAGCGCTGTTCGAGGTATGAGGCACCGTGTCGAGAAGCCCGGCCCTAGCAAGTGCCAGCGTTCCCCCACAAATACCGGCAAGTGTCGCTCCATTTGCACGACTGGCATGAAGAAAGTCTCGAATATCCGGTGCTTCTGCACTTTCCCAGATCATTCCGCCAATGACGACAACAACGTCCGGTTTCCAGTCCAAACATTGTTGCAAACTGCAATCAACCGTTACAGCCAATCCACCCTGCGAGCAGAACTGCCCCGTAGTAGAAGCGAAAAACCTGACATCGATCCCGTAAAACGGGGACGCAGTTCCAGCAATGAACGCATATTCCCAGTCCGCAAAACCGGGGGTCAGTATCAATCCCACACGTGCCATCAGTCAGACTCCTCCATGAATGCCAATAACGTTTGGCGGCAACAAACATACATCAAGGGTTGCTTTGGGTCGATTGAAGCACCTTGCGACAGGCAGCGATCGGCCAAAAACGAACATTACCACTAGATAAAGACAAGCTACTCCAAACACTTACATGCTAAAAACAGTTAGTTTGAGAACCTTGTCTTTTACAATACTTCCATCAACTCAAATTCTTCTGCCACAAGCTCCATAGACTCGTCAAACGAGCCCTCTCTTTGGAAAAAATTTTTATGACCCTGCATCCAGTACCTAAGACTGAGATCCCCTTCGCCTTCCTTCCTTGCAAGATCTTGATCTACGTCGCAGTAACGAATGATACGCATCGAAATAACTCTAATGACACATACAGGCTCTCCCTTGCTGTTGAGAATGATGCTGTAACCGCCAATAGTTGGTGGTTCTTCTTCATGTTTGAATGACGAGAGCGAGCTACACCCGGCTGTTTTTATTCCGTTAACAACAAGCTCAGCCAGCTCATCGGCCATTTCTGGAGTATCCCCAAATTGCCATGCAATAGCTCCGGGATACTTAACCTTTAAACTATCAACTACATTCACAACCTCCCCCCCTTCAAATCATATTATTGGCGCCCACTAAATCGTCATGATAAAGGCTTCTGCGAAACTCAGTTGCTAGAATTTTTTATTCTAATCCAACCTCGCTTCTTCGGACCAGATACTGCAAGCGACCTCATCGGCGTGCCAAAAAACCTTGAGCGGATGATTAGTTCGGTACCATCAATCAAGTTCGACCGCCGCCTGCAGCGGACCGACCAACGGGCTGTTCGTTATGAATGAGTGAACGCCCCCCGGCTTCGTAAAATTTTCGAATGCTTGCCTCTGGCCGATTGAAGCCCGCCACAAAAGGCAGAAACCGGCCAAAAGCTGACGTTCAAGCCGATCAAGCGTCACCCCACCAAACTTGAGCTATCTTTCCTGCGACTCACCAGCAAAAGGTGATCCCGCAAGTAAGGATGCTTTTATGAATCAATCGCCCCATCGCCTGAACCTGTTCGCACTGACGCTGCTCGGTGCACTGGCAACCACATCCCTGCTGGTGCCACCCAGCTACGCTGGCGAAGCTTCCGTTGCCGGGCCTGTCGCCGGCACCAAGGTCACCGAACCCTATGTGCGCATGATGGCGCGTGAAGCGTATTTCTGGGGTTGGCCGATGGCCAATATTTTCAACCGTCGCCAGGCCTTCAAAGACCTGCCCGAACCGGGCTTGATGGGTGGCATCGTTCCGGTCGCGCCGATCAATCGACTGTCGATGCTCAGTGATTACATTGATCCGGCGGAACGGCTGGTCGCATGCCCGAATCAGGATGTGGTGTACGGCGCGGGCAGCATCGCGCTGGATCTGGAACCGGTCGTGCTGCAAGTGCCGGACTTCGGCAGCCGTTTTTGGGTGTATCAGGTGGTGGATCTACGCTCCGATAGCTTTGCCGAACTCGGCAAGATGTACGGCAGCAAACCCGGCTTCTATCTGCTGGTTGGCCCTGACTGGAATGGCAAGGTGCCTGCGGGCATCACCAAAGTCTTTCGGGCACGTACCAGCACCGGCTTCGTGATTCCCCGAGTGTTCCAGGACGATACCGCAGCCGACCGCACAGCCATTCAAGCGTCGCTGTCGGGCGTGGACATGTACCCGTTGTCGCAATACGACGGCAAGGTCAAACACCGGGACTGGGCGAAACTGCCAAAATTCCCGGCGCAGGCGGCGGGCAGCGGCGAAACCAAATGGGTGATGCCGGAGAAATTCTTCGACGAGTTGCCGGCGCTACTCAAGGACGCCAAACCGTTGCCGGGCGAAGAAGCCCGCTACGCGCAGATGGCCACCCTCGCGGCCATCGCCAAGGCTGATCCGCAACTGAAAGCGGCGATGATCGATGAAGCGAAAAAAGCCGACAGCGAAGTGATCGATCCGCTGTTGCAGTTCCGCAACTATGGCCTGCAACTGCCGGATCACTGGAGCACCATCAGCAACGGTGCAGCGTTTGGCACCGACTACTTCAGCCGTACCGCCGTGGCGCGCTCGAATATTTTCGTCAACCAACAGAAAGAGACCAAATACTTCTATCAGGACTTGGACAAGTCCGGTACGCGTCTCAATGGGCAGAACAGCTACTCCGTAACCTTTGCCAAGGGGCAACTGCCGCCGGTTAAAGGCTTCTGGTCGCTGACCCTGTACAACGAGCAGCACTTCTTTTCCCCGAATGACCTTAAGCGCTATTCGATCGGCACCAAGAACAAATCACTGCAGGCCAATGCCGATGGTTCGTTGACGATTTACGTGCAGAGCGAATCACCGGGCAAGGACAAGGAAAGCAATTGGCTGCCGACGCCCCAAGGTGCTGATTTCTCGCTGTACATCCGCGCCTACTGGCCTGAACCGGCCGCGCTGAATGGCCAGTGGGTGCCCCCAGCCGTACTGAAAACCAATTGACCAGAACAGGACGTTCGCGATGAGCACATTTGCAAAATCACTGACTGCAACGGGCCTGGCCATCTCGATCAGCCTCAGCGCCCAGGCGGCCACGCACTATGAACAGTTGGCCGATCTGCCTTTTGCCGGCGGCTATCCAACACTGGAGGGCGTGGCGCAACTGCAAAACGAATTGCTTTTCCAGCGTGCCGTGCAGTCGTACATCTGGGCACTGCCGGCGTTGAACATGTACGCCATGAAAGAAGGTTCGGAAAAAGCCTTCGGTGCCGGCTACAACGTGCTGCCGATCTGGAAGGACCGCCTCAACGCCAAGACCCGCGTCACCACGCCCAATTCCGACGTGATCTATGCCATGGGCTATCTGGATCTCAAGCAGGACGGCCCGATGGTGATCGAAGTCCCGCCAGGCTTGCAGGGCATTCTCGATGACTTCTTCCAACGGCCGATCTGCTCCGAGGGCCAGATCGAAGGTCGCCAATGGTGTGGTGATGTCGGGCTGCCGGGACCGGACAAAGGCAAGGGTGCCAAGTATCTGGTGCTGCCACCGGACTACAAGGGCGAGGTACCGCCGGGCTACCTGACTTACCGCTCGCGCACTTACGGTGTGTTCGTGTTCTGGCGCGGATTCTTCAAGGACCCGAAACAACTGGAGGCACCGGTCGCAGTCATGGAGCAGACGCGCATCTATCCACTGGGCAAACAGGCCACGGCCAAAGCGATGGAATTCCCCAACGCCTCGAAAACTCCAGTCAACATGCTCTACCCCTCCGACGGCAGTGCGTTCGACATGCTGTCGCGGTTCATCGATCACGAATACGTTGACCCGCAAGACATGGAAATGCGCGGCATGCTCGCCGCTCTGGGTATCGTTAAAGGCAAACCGTTCAAACCGGAGCCAGCCACCCGCGACCTGCTCGACAAGGCAGCGAAAACCGCCAGCAAGATCGGCCATGCCATTTCCTACACGCCGCAAACCATTGTCGCCAATGGCACCTGGTATCCGGATCGCAAGTGGTTGAACGTATTCCCCGGCAATGCGACGTTCACCGCCGACACCTTCAATTACATCGACCCGCGCACCGGTTTTTTCACCAATGCCTACTCGGCCAGCCCGGGCATGGCGGTGAACATGGAAAACGTCGGTGCCAAGTACCCGGCCACCTTCGTCGATGCCAAAGGCCAATTCCTGTCCGGCAGCAACAGCTACTCGCTGAACCTGCCCAAAGGCATTCCGGCGGCATTGTTCTGGTCGGTGACGGCGTATGACTCGATCACTGCATCAGGCCTGGATAACGGCCAGCCGTTCCCGTCGCTGAACACCATGGATAAGCCCGTCACCAACGCCGACGGCTCGATCGATGTGCATTTCGGCCCGAACTCACCGGGCGCCGGCAAAAACTGGATCAAAACCCTGCCGGGCGAAGGCTACTTCGTGATTCTGCGGTTATATGGCCCGACCAAGGCGTTCTTCGACAAGGCATGGAAGCCGGGGGATTTGATCAAGCAATGATCTGAACTGCGTCTGAACGACATGAGTGCATGAATGCATTCATGTCTTCGGCGTTCTTGACCGACAGCTTTGGGTCGATTACTGCCTGTCGCAAGAAGCAGCAAACAAGTATCGTCACCCATCCTGTAGAGCGGCACCTGCCAGCCACATCAGGAACGCACTCACATGCACCTGCCGCTCCCGTCCTGGCACGCACACCGCAACGTAACGCGGACCAGGCAGGCTTACTTCTGGTCTATAGGCCACTAATTCTCCATCCCTGAGGCTGTCGGCTACCAGTACATTGCTTGCCAGCACCAGCCCATGACCCGCAATCGCAGCGCTCAAAGCAAAATGCTCATCGTCGAACTCACGCATCTGCGCCGTTTCGAGCCAGGTCTGGCATTCTGCGGCCGCGCACCAGCTTTCCCAGTTGATTGAAAATGCTCCCGGGATTTTCCAGTGCAGGTTGATCAGTTCGATCTGATTTACATTCAGCGAGGCCACCAGACCTGGGGCGCCGTAAACCGAGAATTGCTCGTTCATTAGCGCCTGACAGAACAACTTCGGGTCATCGCGGCTGACCGAGCGAATAGCAAGATCGATGCTGGAATCACGCAGCAGATCGACTAGTTCGTTACGGGTATCGACCCGCACATTGACGTGTGGAAAGCTCCGATAGAAACCACCCAGCCGTGGAATCAGCCAGGCTGCCGCCAAGCCCGGCGTAGTGGAAATGGTCAGGGTTTGGGGAACAGTGTCCGGATAGAAAGCCTCCAGGCTGCGGCGAATGTCTAATAAGGCGCGATGAGTCTGGCGATAGAGCAACTCGCCCTCTTCGGTCAATGCCACACCTTGTCCAGTCCGCTTGAACAGCATCGCTCCGAGGCGGGCTTCCAGCGCCTTGACCTGGTGGGAAATGGCCGCGGGGGTGACAAATAGCTCCTCAGCTGCCGCTTTAAAACTACCCAGTCGCGCAGCCGACTCGAAGGTGCGCAGCGCGTTAAGCGCAAGAGTGGAAAACACGCATCGTTCCCTAGATGAATTGAATTGATGAGCATTCAATTTATCTCATTTTTCTTGGTGTGTACGCAGCGATACCGTCGCAGGTATTCGATCTACCCACCCTTGGGAAAACACCATGCAAGGACCTTCGCGAAAAATTCTTCAAGCCATCCTCTATGAATCAATCGCTGTTGCGGTGCTATCGCCCAGCATCTCGTTGATATACGACGAAGGCCTGGCCCATGCGGGTGCGCTGTCGTTGATGTTATCTGTATGCGCGCTGCTGTGGAACGTGCTGTTTAACTACGCTTTTGAATGCTGGGAAGCGCATCAGCCACAGCGTACTCGCACGTTGGGCAGACGTTTACTCCACTCACTGGGTTTTGAGGGCGGGCTAGTTCTACTCTTGGTACCACTGGTGGCATGGTGGCTGGAGATTTCTTGGTGGGCTGCACTGGTCACCGATCTGGGGCTGTTCGTTTTCTTCTTCTTTTACGCGCTGGCGTTTCAGTGGGTCTTCGATAAAGTGTTTGATGTACCAAAGTCCGCGCAGGGGGAAGTTTCGGTTAACCCATAATCCGCGCGCAATCCCGATTAGCCAACCTGTGACAGCACTAGGATTTGTGCATGAAAAATGCTAGCAAAGCGATTGAGAGCTACATCTTCGGCAAGGACGGAAATCGGCCTGACCTGTTGCAACATGCTTTCAGCCCAGACGCAACGCTTAACGTGCTAGTGCAGACAAACACCATCCTGTTTCCTCCCAACGTCCAAGGGCGCGAAGCTATTGCTGAAGTACTCGTACGCAGCTTTAGCCTGCAATATGAGAACGTTTATACATTCTGCTTCGGTGCCCCTCCAGAGCCCGAGGCAAATGTTCATAAGTGCAAATGGCTGGTTGGCATGTCAACAAAAGCGACTGGAGAGTTGCGTGTAGGCTGCGGGGAATATCATTGGGTCTTTTCACCGCAAAGCGGCCTGGCCATTCAACTGTCCATTACTATCGAACACATGTTGGAGTGCCCTTCCCAACATATGCGCAAAATAATGGATTGGCTTCAAGGTCGCAGCTATCCCTGGTGTGAGTCTACCGACATGCTTGATTCGGCACCGCCGCTCACTTGCCTCCAGCCGGTTCTTGTCTACGTTGCTGCATGACCCCTATCGATGTAAACGGATGCGTTTGGCCGATTGCGGACCTCAGGACTAGACACGTATGTGAAAACCTCTGCTCAGGCCTGGCTGATATCCAGCAATCGAGGCATGGCAATCGCCAGGTAATCCTGCGTATCGAGCACCATCGACGCATCCAGTCGCCCCGCGTTGAAGGCTATTTCAGCGTAGCCCGTGGTCAAGGCCGGATCGACGATCAATTGAATCCGCTCATCGAAAACAAAAGGAGGGATGGCGCCGATCCGGCACCCGGTCAGTTCCATGGCGGTTTCGGCCTTCACCAGTTCGGCTTTTTTCCCGCCCAGGGCTGCTCCGACTTTCTTCATGTCCAGCTTCTGGTCGCCCGGCAGTATCACCAGTGCATAGGGTCCGGCCTGCCCCTTGAGGGAGCAAAGCATGGCCTTCGCACCTTGGCCGGGCTCGGTGCCACGGATTTCGGCGACGCGTGCCGACTGGCCCTCGGCATCGTGCATCAACACCCGGTAGGAGGCTGAGCGGGCATCGAGTAGTGCCACGAGGCGATCGAACATGGGATGCATGTAGTTTTCCTCAGGTTTACAGGAGCAGGTCGTAGGACAGTTTGCTGATCAGAATCACCAGTAACACCAGGAATAGAGCCCGGACAAAAGGCACGCCTTTGTGAACCGCCAGCCAGGTGCCAGTGAGCGCGCCCAGGATGTTGAATGCCGCCATGGGGATTGCGATCAGGTAGAGCACGTTACCCGTCGGAATGAAGAACATCAGTGCCGCGACGTTGGTCGCGATGTTCACGAGTTTGGCCGATGCCGAGGCATGAAGAAAGTCGAAGGCGAAGCAGCGGATAAACAGGAAGATCAGGAAGCTGCCAGTGCCGGGACCGAACAGACCATCGTAGAAACCGATGGCACCGCCGATGACGATCGCCAGCAGTTTTTCCTTGGTCCCGATGCGCATGGGTTTGTGCAGGGCACCGAAATCCTTTTTCCAGAAGGTGTAGATCGCCATCAGTACAATCAACACCAGCACCGCCGGCCGGATCATCGACTGGGGTACGAACGACACCGTGGCGGCGCCGAAGAAAGCCATGACAAAAGCCGCGCAGGCGGCAGGGATCACAAGCCCCCAGTCGATCACCACCTTGCGCACGAAGGACCGGGCCGCGAATGCGGTGCCGCAGGCGGCCGCGACCTTATTGGTACCCAGCAGCGCCGCCGGTTGAGCGCTGGGTAGCACGTTGAATAGCGCGGGAATCTGGATCAGTCCGCCGCCGCCCACCGCCGCATCGATCAGGCCGGCGGCGAAGGCGAACACGCAAAGGATGACAATATCGACCATGAAATCAGGCTCTGACTATGTAGGGTTGATGAGGGTCCAGCGGCACCACGCGTGTCGGATCATTGACCCCGAAGACACGCAACATCCAGCGATCACGGCCGTCGTAGCGGGGTGTAAAACCATCCCGGGCATGCAGGGTTTGCTGGTTCTTGAAGATCAGCATGTCCCCTGGCTGCAGCAGTATGTGGTGCACGACATCGGGATGATTGGCGACGGCGGCGAACAGTTGGAGGGCAAACCGCGCATTGGCCGAGGTCGCTTCGACACTCGCTTTGTTGTAGCGGCAATACAGGCCATCGGTTGCGCTTCTGTACAGCAAGGGGACGTTTTCCAGCACATTCCCCTGTTTGCCGAAGGAGGCCGGTCGGCGAACGGTGAAGTTCGGTCGTGACAATTCTTCTTCGACGTAGGCCGGCAGAATGGCCAGCACCTCGTCAATGGCGACGATGCGCGTCGGCACGTCGAGCTCGCAGCGCAGGCCGGTCAGGGACAGGTACTCCGGACAGGCCGACAACTGCGAGACGGGTTCGCAGGTCAAAGGCAGGTGAGGATTGTCGACATGCATGTCCAGATCCGCGCGCGAGCCATAGGAGCTCTTTTCGGTCTCTCGCTTGTGCTTGGGCGATACGTGACGGAACACTGTGTCGCTGCTTTCACCCTCGTACGCCAGCGGACGGGTTTGCAGAGTTTGCAGCACGGACAAAATAGCCCCGGCCAGAATCGACAAGTTCTCGATACCCGGCTCCAGGTCATAGGGCGTGGCCGGCAGTTGCGGGTCCAGCGGCAGCCCCCTGACGATCATCGCCACTTCAGGGGCCTGTGGAAAATTGCGTAGCTGCTGGATTTTCTCGGTGCACAGGGCACTTTCCAGCAACAGCCCCAGGGCCGGCATGTGGCGGATACCCGAGGCGCTATCGGTCACGTCCAGCGATGCCAGACCGGCCTGAAGTGTGCGTTGTTCTTCGAGCGACAGATGAATTTGCGGTATCTCCCGTCGGGTCGAAGTCACTGATTTTTTTTCCAGCCATTCATGAACTACTTCATCAACACCCGTTGCGGCTTTCCCGATTACTTCATCCAGTTTCGACACGTCCTTGCGCTCCTGTTTGCCCCATCCTTGTGGGTTGAACGGGAAGGTTAACGGAAGGGCCGTTTTTGTGTTGCAATGCCGCGTTGTGAAAAGTGCAATGAGGTGGAGAATGGCATTGAATATGTTGGGGGAACTTGAAGCCTTCGCGACCGTGGCTCGCAAGCGCAGCTTCGTCGTCGCGGCACGGACGCTGGGGCGCTCCCCCAGCGCACTGACCCGTGCCGTTCAAGCCCTGGAGGAAAGTGTGGGGCTCAAGTTATTCAATCGCTCCTCCAATGCCGTGAGCTTGACCGAAGCGGGTGAATGCTTATTGCCCCACGCGTACAAAATGCTCGAACTGCAACGTGAGGTGGATGAAGACCTGGCCGGTCTCAGCGGCCTGGCCTCCGGCTGGATCCGTTTTTCCGCCCCCGAGTTTCTCGGACACGGGGTATTGCCCCGGTTGATCGCGCAATACTGCGAGCGTTATCCAGACGTTAACATCGATGTGATTTTCACCGATGAGATCATCGACCCGGCCAAGAGCAAGCTGGACTTCTCGATTCGCGGCGCGTTTCCACAATCCAGCGACTTGATCGGCTTTGCGCTCTGGAGTTACTCACGTTATCTGTATGCCAGCCCCGGCTACCTGGAGCGCAACGGCATGCCCGACTCCATCGAGGCACTGGAGGCGCATTCGCTGATCCTGCATACGGCGCCGCGGATTCTCAAGGAGTGGAATTTTCGCAGTGAGGAGCAGGCCATCAGCTTTCGGGTTCACCCAAAATTCCGTTTCAGCTCCGGTCTGGCGGTATTCCAGGCAGCCCTGGCGGGCGTCGGGATCGCCCGCTTGGCGGATTGGATGGCGGAGCCCGAAGTGGAAGCGGGCCGCCTGTTCCGGGTTTGTCCTGAGTACAAGCTCACCTCCAGTAGCGGTGAGAGCCCACAGATGCACGCGGTGTACCCGGCCGGAAATTTGCCGCAGCGGGTGAAGGCATTGATGGAGATGATCCGTGGCTTAGGTGAAAGCCTGGAATGTAAACGCGGCTCAGCACTAATATGAGGTTACGGGTCGTTCCGCCCTGTCCGCTCACTTGGCAATTGATCAGACGCTAATACGCGAAAACCCACCCTCGGCTACCGCAGGCGAGCATCGGCAAGATGCTCCGCCGAGGATAAAGCCGACATTCAGTCTTATGCCTCAAGCCTTCATAATGATTGCTCCAGACAAAGCGAAAAGTTGATGCCTTTATGTTTGATCAATATTTGAAACGATGGGAGCTGACCATCGACGGTGATGCTTTCACCTCGCTGAATGGCAATCTACTTCCTGTTCGCTACCACGGCACGCCAGCCATGCTCAAAATCTCGCAAGAGCCAGAAGAGCAAGCGGGCAATCGGCTCATGGCTTGGTGGGACGGTCAGGGAGCAGCGCCCGTGTTGGCGCAGGATGGCGAAGCCTTGCTGATGGAACGCGCGAGCGGCGCGCGCTCACTCATGCACATGGTGAACGGCGGCCAGGATGATGAGGCTACTCGCATTCTTTGTGCTGTGGCCGGCCGCCTTCACACGCCACGTACAAAGCCGGCTCCTGCTTTAGTTCCACTGCTGCAACGGTTCGAAGCCCTGTGGAGCGCAGCGGCAACCCACCGAGGAGTCTTTGAACAATCTGCAAAAACCGCTCGCGAACTCCTGGATGCCCCGCGCGACGTCGGGGTACTGCATGGTGACATCCACCACGCCAATGTATTGGACTTCGGCCCTAAGGGCTGGCTCGCTATCGACCCTAAGGGACTGTACGGTGAGCGCGGTTTTGATTTCGCGAATATTTTCTGCAATCCCGATAGCCAAAGCGCTTTGGCGCCGGGTTGCTTCGCGCGTCGGATCGAAATCGTGAGACAGGCCGGCGACATTGATCACCGCAGGTTATTGCAATGGGTGCTCGCGTGGACCGGCTTGTCAGCAGCCTGGATGCTCGAAGACGACATTGACCCGACTACCCCGCTTGAGGTGGCGAAGCTTGCAACGTTGGCGCTGGGTTTGTGAGTTTTACGGTAGGGGCCTGTCAGAGTAATTTTCTGTCCGTTTTGGGTGAGTGCAGTTGTTTGATGACGGCTGCCTCTGGCCAGGAGCTGCCGGTCAACAAAGGCCAAAAACGAGCGCAGAAGCGAATAACTAGCGACTGCCAAACCGGGGTAGTTTAGGAGCGGACTCCAGACTGTCCCGTTAAGCGAAGCGAACGGCTTAAACTATTTGTTAGGCTGCCGTTACCCAGAGCCGCTTGCTTTTACTAGTAAGTAATCCTGTTTTTTGTCGCACCACTTAAATGAAGCACTAGTTATCGCAGATGACTCTTCACTGAATGCGCCAAAGAAACTCAAAAGAGCGTCGATTCTAATCTCGTATGCCCATTTATGCCGCTGGTAGTCTGAGAAAACAAGCATTGATGTAAAGGATGTACCTTCAGTAATTATTTGCATCCAGTAGTAATGAATTAGCTGGTTGCACACCTCAAGTGCGGAGAGAGTGTGAGGCTCCGGATGCTCCATTTCGAATCGATCTTCAGGCCATCCCGCACCTGTGTTGGTGAATGGTCGATCTCCGATCTTTTTGTAACGTAGTACCGGCAGGCAAGTTCCGCGAGCTTGATCATTTACTTTTGGCCGCTCCAGGAGCGAGCGAACTTGGAAAGCAACTATCATCAGTTTTCTCTCAAAGAGAACATGCTGCTTTTCAGACCATCGTTGATACTTACGTTTCTTGCGGAGCCAAATGAGATCATTTCTAAGCTCTGCGCGCCAGTAACAGGATTCGATCATATTTAGCGCCTAACTATAAATGGACACAAATTGGTGCATAACTCCCCGACTCGGCGTGTATAAAACATTCCTTGCTCCGTTCCCATCCATGTCTAGGTTGAGGATTTCAAAGCGTCTTAACTCCTCGGAGTTAGCAGCACGTCTTGGACCTGGAGCCGATCCCAGACCGTCTCTAGGAGTTAGAGCAGGGAATATCTAGCGAGGCTTCGAGCAAGCATCTCACAGGTCCACGCTATCTGGTTTCGCTCAGCTCGGCGACTTGGATATCTTCGATCTCTGCGAGACTCAGGTCCTTCTGTTCAATCTCAGCCTTCATCCGCTCAAACCCAGCCTCTGATGATGGGGGTTGGACCACACGCACCTCGAAGACCGCGCCAACGACTTCTTCCACCTTCTCGCGCTTCAGCAAACCTGTTGAAATCGTCCTCGAAACAAGCCTTCCGTCGCTTGCGAGAACGACCTCCATACCAACAGGAAGTTCTGCTTTCAGTTTTTCCAGCTTCGGCGCAATCAACGCCGCCTCAGTGCGAGGTAGCATTATGCTTTTCGGCTCAGCCCATCGAGGGCCGAAGTGGTACACCGCTGCGTACATGATCTTTGCCTGAGTTTCACCAACCCCAGCAGCCCGCATGGCGGTATAGAACGCCCGATGTGTGGCTCGCCAACTCCTGGTTCGCTCCACACATGCGACGTCATGAATGATGGCGGCTTTTCGATACTGACCTTCGAACGGCGCCCCTATTACGCTCCAAGCAACGCGAGGGATGGAAGCTCCGTCAGTGATAGTGTCCTTAGGCGCCAACCAGAAAAGTTCCTCCGGCCCCGTCCCCTTGTACGTGAAGTCCATCAAGAGCCTGGCATGGTTTTTCTCGTTCAAAAGCTCCACGTTAAGTGGCTCCGAGAATCTTCCCCAGTCTTGTGCTTGCACGCTGGCAGCAAGCAGGATCGTAGCTGCCGCAATGGTTGCCTTCATTAGCCCCTCCTTGAACACGGTCGTTGGCAGAGATCACTTTTCAAGAACTGACAGTAGTAAATGGACGTCATCTTGTCCAAGACCGCATGTTGACGGCGAGAAAGTCATCTAGCGCAATGACAGATCACGACCCATAGCGGCCATCACTGACCTCATCTCCTACGCGAACTGCTTACCTGCCTTTAGTAAAAATCATAATAAAGCGCCCACTTCCCCGTTTCGACATGCTTCCAGAACATCAGGCTGCCGCTGTCGATTACGTTCAGATTGATCTTCGCATCCGACGAAATCTGGAACACAAATTCGAAGCCTTCACCGGGATCCACCCCTGATTGACAAAACGAGGGGTAGCCGCCGATTTTATGTTCATAGGTGTGAGTGATCAGGTCGTAATAGCTTTGTATCGCGCCCGTGCTTTCCAGCTTCAATATCTCTTGCTCAAGGTCCGACGGGACACCACCGCCATCCCACAGCGGAAAGTCCTCCGACACCAACTCTGCGTTTAGTGGGAAGGGTTTGAGGAACGACCCTTCCACGGGCAATGCCTTGCGTACCAATACATCATCTGGCCCATATTCACGGATGACCCAGTTTTGTCCCATCGGCTCAAAATGCTCGGGAAACGGGTTTGAAATAAACACCGTCAGTACACTGATTCCTGTCAGTAACGGGCTGGTAAAGGGCAGGCTGGGCAGATAGAACTGTGCATAGGGAAGCATCGGTTGCCCGGCTTGATTGGTCGGTACATCTTCATCAGGACGGAACAGAAAGATGCGACCTAGCCAGCTTTCTTCGTCAGTACCGGCAGGGCGGAAGCCACCGGCGCTGAACTTTACAGCGGGACGGGCCAAGAGCTGCTTTATTTGCTGAATTTCCATGGCGGTGTAAAGCTCCTTTGCGACTCAGGCGTTCTGTACCGGGCCTCACAGAGGGTTTTGGCCAAAAGCAGCCTGAATAGCCCCGGCTTTCATAGACGCGCCGAGTGACCTATTTTGGCCGAAAGTAGCCGTCATACTTGCTCTCCCCCAGATACTGACGAGAGGACCAATCAACCCCCACTGTCGTACCCTCCCCAATCGACAAACCAGAGGTTGCTATGGAAAACAGCCCAAACAACAAAATCACCGTCATCGGAGCCGGTATCGTCGGCGCGTCCCTGGCCTATCACCTAGCAACCAAGGGCGCACAGGTCACCCTGATCGAGGCTCAAGATATCGCCTGCGGCGTAACCGCAACCTCATTCGCCTGGATCAACACCACCTATCCGGCCCCCGACCCGATCGCGCAATTACGGGGTGCAGCCATCCAGGAATATCACCGCCTCGAAGCCCAACTCCCTGGCCTGCAGATCCGTTGGACTGGTGCCCTGACTTACGGCGCAGCCCCTGTGCCTTCAGCCAACCGTATTTCCCGTTCGCAGATTCTCGACCTTGAGCCCAATCTCAAGCATCCCCCCGAACAAGCAAGCCATGCCGCTGAAGAGGGCGCCTTGGACGCCGTGGCCGCCACCCACGCGTTGGTCAAAGGTGCCCAGGCCCACGGGGCCAAGGTGCTCACCCAGACTCGGGTGCTGGGCTTTGCCACCCAGGGTGATCAAGTAACCGGCGTCGAAACGGCAAGGGGTTTTATCGCGGCCGATACGGTCGTGCTGGCCGCCGGTACAGGCACTGCCAAGCTGGCGCAGATGCTTGGCGCAGCGCTCCCAATCAACGCCTCCCCGGCGATTTTCATCCGCTACAAGACCCACCCCAACCTCGTACAGACCCTGATCTCCAGCCCTGAAATGGAAGTTCGGCACGGTGCGGGCGGTACGTTGCTGGCGGCAGAGGATTACCTGGACGACACCCCGGAAAACCAGCCAATGGCGATTGCGCTGCGCACGGCTGAGGCTATCCAGAATGAACTCCACGGCGTGGTCAGCATTGAGCCTGAACTGGCGTGCGTCGGGCTCAGGCCTATGCCCGCCGATGGTATTCCCATCATCGGTTACCTGCCTCAGGTCGGCGGTGTGTACGTGTGCGCCATGCACCCTGGCGTGATGCTGGCGGCGGTGGTGGGACGTCTTGCCAGTGAGGAGATCATCGACGGCAAGGCGCCCTCTGGGTTTGGCCCATGCCGTCCGGATCGATTTGTCCGTGGCCTTGCCACCTAGGGCAAGACGGCCTTCTTGAAGATCGGTTCGCTGTGCAGCACTCGAACCCCTTCCGGGCCGCTTTCAAGCAGCCGGCGCTCGCCATCGGCGACCTGGAACTCAATGTCGTAACCGGCATCCGCCAGGCAGCGTGCGATGTCTTGCACGGCGTCGAGCGCCCAGGGGGTGGCGGATTCGAAATGCCCTGCCAGCCGGTTGTTGCGACTAACCATCAGTCGGTATCTATTCATCCTGTTCTCTCTATGTCAGCTCGATACGGCCGAAACGGGCATTATCGTCGAGCGGGGTAATGGCCAGCAATTGGTCAAGACGCACCTCGAACTGGCCGCTGTCGCTGCACAGTACGAGAAACTCTTCCTTGCTTGTCGCGGTACGCGTAGTCAGCGCCCTGGCTGCGTAGCTGCGCCCGTCGATCAGTTCAACCTGCAGGCGGTAGCCGTGCAGGCAGGCGATCTCCAGGTAATCGTGCACATCGCAGTTCAGGGGCTGATACGCGTTCATGGTGGTTCTCCTGGCTGGCAGCGCCTTACTTCAGATCGTCAATGGAGGCACCAAAATTCAGGTGTAGCACCTGGCCGTCGTGAACAAACGCCGGGACCGACTTGACCCCGACCAGTTCGGCTTCGGCGATGCACTGGGGTTGTTCGCCAAGGTGGACGACCTCGACCTTGAGTGCCGGGTCCAGCAGGTTGAGCAGGGTCTGTTCGGCAGAAACACAGACAGAGCAGCCGGCATGGTAGAAGCGTGCAGTGGACATTTTGAGTCTCCTTCATTCAATTAGTATCGAATCGATACCTAAACAAGAATTGCGCGCATCTTGGCGTTTGTCAATATAGTATTTAGTCGATACTATGTGTCGACAGGAGCGACTTATGTCCGACACCACCCTTTTTGATCTGCTTGAAAGGCTCGCCAGCCTCAGCCGCATCTGGTTCCGCCAGCACCCGCTGCTGGCCGAATTGCAACCCATCCAGTTGAGCGCGCTGATGTACCTGGCACGCTGCAACCGCTACTCCAATACGCCGTTGGGCGTGACGGACTACCTGGGCCTGACCAAAGGCACGGTGTCGCAGTCGCTCAAGGCGCTGGAGGCCAAGGGGCTGATCGTCAAGACCCAGGATGCGCACGACAAGCGCAGCGTTCACCTGCAGTTGACGGACACCGCGCGCAGCCTGCTGGACGCGTTGTTGCCACCGCACTTCCTCGCCGCAGGTGAGGCGCGGATGGGCGTGCGCGGCCTGCAACTGGAGACACTGCTGGGCGAGTTGCTGCGCGAAGTGCAGCGCAGCGCGGATGTGCCCAGTTTCGGTCTGTGCAGCACCTGTCGCTTCCATCAGCAGGTCGATGACCTGCCGTTTTGCGGCCTGACCCAGGAGCCCCTGGCGCCGAGCGATGCCGCATTGATCTGTCGTGAACATCAAACACCGGAGGTCCCTGCATGAGCCTGCCCACTATTTGCCTCGACACCCTGCTCACCGGCCGCGCGCAGCCTTTCACCCGCCCAGGCACCCAAAGCGCCATCGACAAACAGCCGCGACACGGCCAACTGAAGGTCGCAACCCTGGGCCTTCACGGCGACGAACAGGGCGACTTGCGCGTGCATGGCGGAGTGGAAAAAGCCATTCACCACTACCCGCTTGAGCACTACGCCCGCTGGGCCGACGAATTGGGCGCTCATCCCTTGCTGATGCAGCCGGGGGCCTTTGGCGAGAACTTCAGTACCACCGGCTGGAGCGAGCATGACGTGTGCCTGGGCGATCGCATTCAGGCGGGGACCGCCTTGCTTGAGGTGTCCCAGGGACGCATGCCGTGCTGGAAGCTCAGCGACCGCTTCGCCGTGGCCAACCTGGCCTTGCGCGTGCAGCAGTCGGGCCGCACCGGCTGGTACTACCGGGTGCTGGAGGAAGGCGTGGTGAGCGCGGGCGATCGCCTGCAACTGGTCGAACGGCCCTTTGCCGACTGGTCACTGGCACGCTTGTCCGCCGTGCTGTTCGACAAGCGAGTGGAGACCGAGCTGTTGCGCGAATGCCTGGCGCTGCCGTTGGTGCCATCATGGCGGCGTACGCTGGAACGGCGCCTGGAAAAAGGCATGACCGAGGACTGGGGGCCGCGCCTGCAAGGCTGAGCGCCCCCCTATAGGAGCTGATATCATCCCCGCATCAACGCGCTGAGTAGAAAGCATGAACCGTCGTAAGAAACTCAATCAGATTTTGAAAAAAAACGCCCAAAAGGCCAATGCCAAACTGGCCCCCAAAAGCAAAGACAAGTACATCAGCAAGGCCGATCGTTTGAAGCTGGAAGCACAACCCGCGCCGGACGCAACGATTTCCCCTGACACGCCCAACTGATTCAGGGCACTCTACGCCGGCGCAGCAGTCTGCTATCAGACACCCCACTCTCGCCCGGCGGAGCTTCCCATGATGATTGTTCACCACCTCAACAACTCACGTTCGCAGCGCATCCTCTGGCTGCTCGAAGAACTCGGCCTGCCCTACTCGCTCAAGTGCTACCAGCGCGACCCAAAGACCAACCTCGCGCCACCGGAGCTCAAGGCGATCAACGCGCTGGGCAAATCGCCGGTGCTTGAAGATGGGCCGCGCGTGGTAATCGAGTCCGGCGCCATTGTCGACTACCTGATCCGTCGCCACGGCCAGGGCCGCCTGCAACCAGACCCGACCACCGCCGACTACGACACATACGTGCAATGGCTGCACTTCGCCGAAGGCTCGGCGATGCTGCCGCTGATGCTCAACCTGTACGTCGGCCGCCTGGGTGAGGCCGGCGCGCCGTTGCATCCACGGATCGAGTCGGAACTGGCCAACTACCTGGGCTACCTGGATAACGCCCTGGCGCAGTCGCCCTACCTGATGGGCGATGAGCTGAGCGGCGCAGATATCCAGATGAGCTTTATTGGCGAAATCGCCAAGGCCCAGGGCAAGCTGCAGGCGTATCCGAACCTGGCGGCGTGGGTGCGGCGGTTCCAGGACCGCCCGGCGTATCGCAAGGCGCTGGAACAGGGCGGGGAATATGCGTTTGCCAAGTAAATAGCCGGGCGTTTGACTCCCCTTCTGAAGCCGGCATAATTGCCGGCTTTTTTCAGGACGTCTCCATGCAACGGATTGTAATTCTGGGCAACGCCGGCAGCGGCAAATCCACCCTCGCCCGCGCCATTGGCGAGCGCCTCGGCCTGCCCGTTGTGCACCTGGACACGCTGTTCTGGGAACCCAACTGGGTCGAGACCGACGCCGAACAGTTTCGCACCCGGGTCCGCGAAGCCGTGGCGTCGGACACCTGGGTGTGTGAAGGCAACTACGCCCGCCGCACCTTCGACCTGCGCCTGCCCCGTGCCGACCTGATCATCTGGCTGGATACACCGCGCCTGACCTGCTTCACCCGGGTCCTTATTCGCAGCGCCCTGAAACGTCCTCGCGCGGACCGGCCGGTGGGCTGTACCGATAAGCTCGACCGGGAGTTCCTGACGTTTCTGGATTTTGTGTGGAACTTTGATCGCGGCTACCGGCCGGGTATCGAGGCGATGCGCCTGGCGGTGGGGCCGCAGATTCCTACGGTGCATTTGCGCGGTAACCAGCAGGTGGCGGAGTTTCTCGACAGTCTGTCCGTATCAGGTATCGGCGCGATCGAGCGCTAGTGAGGCTGCACTGGCGGCGGCATTGCCAGCATTGAGTGGCCTGACCTACCGCTATCGCAGCCTCGCCGGGGCTCGACAGCTCCTACAGGGATCACTGCGGTTTCGGGGCCGTCATGTACTGGCTGAAGTTGTTGATGTGATCATCAAGATTATCTTCCAGCATCATCCGGTACTGCTCACAGAAGTACTTCAACATCGCTTCGCGCGCCTCGGCCATTTCGGCACCGGACTTGAAGTTGCGCGCACTCGCCCAGGCATTGAAACGGGTGGTGCCGAACATCATCGAAGCACTGACCTGGCCAAGGTTTTCGAGGGTTTTCAGTTGTTCGTTCGACAGCTCGATATGCGCATCCGCGCGGTCGTAGAAGGCTTGGTCTGTAGCGTCTAGCATGCGGGGCACCTGGGTTGGAGGATGGCGTATTGGAGCATTTCTGAGGAAGCTGATCTACACCAACAGCGCCGTGATCCAACGTACCTCCTGCGCCAACTCCTGCACCTTCTGCTCGGGCAGCGCCTGTCGCGCCTCGGCCAGTTGGCCCAGGGTCCGTTGCTTGTAGCGCAGCAGGCGCTGCCACTTGGCCAGGAAGGCCGGGCTGCGGGCCTGCATCTGCAAGGGGCCGAAGTACAGTTGTTCGGCGCTGTAGCTCACCGGTGTGCTGCGCTCGGCGACGATGATTTCGTAGTCGAAGCGGTTTTCCCGCAGCAGCTCCTCACAGAGGATGCGGTAACCGTTGTCCATCAGCCACAGGCGCAGCGGTTGCTCGCCGCCGTTGGGTTGCAGGATCAGGCGCTCCCGGCCGCTGAGGTATGCCTTGCCGCGGTCGAGCATATCGCGGATGGTCTCACCGCCCATGCCGCAGATGCTGACTGCGTCGATCCGGTCTGCCGGCTCGATTGCCGCCAGGCCATCGGCCAGGCGCACGTGAATGTGCAGTTCATGGCCGTTGTCGTGCACGGTGCGCTGGGCGGCGCGAAACGGTGTCACAGCCACCTCGCCGGCGACCGCCGCGACAATCGCGCCACGGTTCATCAACGCCACCGGCAGGTAGGCGTGATCCGAGCCGATGTCGGCCAGGCGCGCACCGGTCGGTACTTGCGCCGCCACGCGTTCGAGACGCATGGACAATGTGTGTGGGTTCAACTGCTGTTCCTTTTCACGGCACCACTGACATGGGTGCCGGCGGCGCATGATGCGCGGTGATCGGCGCAGGGTAAAGCACTAAACCCAACACACATCGAGCACCACAAACCCCAGCAGCACCCAGCCCACCAGCACCCAGTGGGTCAGTTGCAGGCCCTCCTGAGTGGTAGGCAAAGAAAGCGGTTGCAGCAAAGATCGGGCGGGACTATAAAACCTCAACTTAACCTGAGGATAACCCCCATGGCAGCAGAAAAGAACCCGGACGGTGTGCGCTCGCTCACCATCGGCGAGGTTGCCAGACGCAGCGGCGTACCGATCTCCACCCTGCACTTCTATGAGTCCAAGGGTTTGATCGCCAGCACGCGCAACGCCGGCAACCAACGGCGCTTCCCGTCGCTGGTGCTGCGCAGCATTGCGATCATCAAGGTGGCGCAACGTACCGGGATCCCCCTGGAAGAAATCAAGCGCGCCATGAGCCGCTATCCACCGAACAGCAAACTGACCGCCGCACAATGGGGGGAAATGTCCTCGGCCTGGCGCGACAACCTCAACGAACGCATCAGAACCCTGGAAACCTTGCGCGACAGCCTGGACAACTGCATTGGTTGCGGCTGCCTGTCGCTTAGCGACTGCCCGTTGCGCAACCCCGGCGATACCTTGAGCCAGGAAGGACCGGGGCCGAGGATCCTCGAACGCGCCAGCCGGGCGCAACCCACCCTGTAGGAGCCGGCTTGCCGGCTCCTACAGTGCAATCCATGGGCCGTAGGTCGGTGCTGACTATGCCGATGACACTTTTGAAGTAAGCCGCCCCAGGCGCTTTCCCGATAATCGAGGGCTTACTGACGAAATGCCGAGGCCCCGCCATGACGCGCTCATCTACCGAACAGGTCCCGCCGCAAACCCTGAGAAAAGTCATTGTCGCCGCCGGTATCGGCAACTTTGTCGAGTGGTTCGACTTCGCCGTGTATGGCTTTCTCGCCACCACCATCGCCCAACAGTTTTTCCCCAGCGGGGATGCCAGCGTGGCGCTGCTCAAGACATTCGCGGTGTTTGCCGTGGCCTTTGCCTTTCGGCCCCTGGGCGGGATTTTCTTCGGCATGCTCGGCGATCGCATTGGCCGCAAGCGCACCCTGGCGATGACGATTTTGCTCATGGCCGGGGCGACGACCTTGATCGGCCTGCTGCCCACCTATGCCGCGATTGGGGTCACGGCGCCGATCCTGCTGTCGCTGATCCGCTGCGCCCAGGGCTTTTCCGCCGGCGGTGAATACGCCGGGGCCTGTGCCTACCTGATGGAGCACGCACCCAGTGATAAACGGGCGTGGTACGGCAGCTTTATCCCGGTGTCGACCTTTGCCGCCTTCGCCTCGGCGGCGGTGGTGGCCTATGCGCTGGAAGCCTCGCTGTCGGCCGAGGCCATGGGCAGTTGGGGCTGGCGCCTGCCGTTCCTGATCGCCGCGCCGCTGGGCCTGGTGGGCCTGTACCTGCGCTGGCGGCTGGATGAAACCCCAGCGTTCCAAGCGGTAAAGCAAGAACATGCCGTGGCCCACTCGCCGCTCAAGGAAACCCTGCGCAACCATGGCGCAGCGATCTGCTGCCTGGGCGCCTTTGTGTCGCTGACGGCGCTGTCGTTTTATATGTTCACCACCTACTTTGCCACGTACCTGCAAGTGGCCGGTGGCCTGAGCCGGGCGACAGCGCTGCTGGTGTCGCTGATTGCGCTGATCTTCGCCGCGGCGATATGCCCGGCAGCCGGCTGGTATTCCGACCGCGTCGGGCGGCGCGTCACGGTAATGACCGCCTGCGGGCTGTTGATGGTGGTGGTGTATCCGTCGTTCCTGATGGCCAGTTCCGGCTCGTTCGCCGCGTCCATCGTCGGCGTGATGCTGCTGGCGGTGGGGGCGGTGTTGTGTGGCGTGGTCACGGCCGCCCTGCTCTCGGAAACCTTTCCGACCCGCACGCGCTACACCGCCTCGGCGATCACCTACAACATGGCCTACACGATCTTCGGCGGCACTGCGCCACTGGTGGCAACGTGGCTGATCAGCAGCACCGGCAGCAACCTGTCACCGGCGTTTTACCTGATTGCCGTGGCCTTGCTCGCACTGGCCGGTGGCCTGGCCCTGCCGGAAACCTCGCGCATTTCCCTGCACGAAGCCTGAAAAACGACGAACCTTTCTTGCGCAAACACCGTCCGAGCTAGGGCACTGATGCTTTTCGCCCGCTCGGAGGTTTGTGTTTGAAAGCTGCCATCGTCAAAAAGTACCGGCTGATTATCAAG
This sequence comes from Pseudomonas sp. 25 R 14, assembly GCF_900004755.1. NCBI lineage: Bacteria > Pseudomonadati > Pseudomonadota > Gammaproteobacteria > Pseudomonadales > Pseudomonadaceae > Pseudomonas > Pseudomonas sp. 25 R 14. Next base: position 23,457 of record NZ_CVTS01000023.1, read on the forward strand.
ACCATGGGGTATGTAGGCTGGGCATTGTTCTGGCTGCTGCTCTGGGACATTGCGGTCACCGTAGACTTCATGCTGTTCCTCAACGCCAAGATCAACCTGCCGCTGATGCCCCTGACGCTGCTCGGTTCGGCGCTGGTGGTGCTGATCAGTTTTCGTAACACCAGCGCCTACAACCGCTGGTGGGAAGCGCGCACGCTGTGGGGCTCGATGGTCAACAATTCGCGCAGTTTTGCGCGGCAGGTACTGACGTTGCTCGATGACCCCGACAGCGAGGTCAACCCGATCAAGTCGACCCTGCTGCGCCGCCACGTGGCCTATGTGAATTGCCTGGCCGCACACCTGCGGGGTGAGCCGTGCCCGGAGGAAGTGCGGGCGTTTATTCCCATGGATGAGTTCGCGCGCAACGGTGCCACCAACAACTTTGCCAACGACATCCTCACCGGCTCTGCCGCCTTGCTGGCCCGGGAGTACAAGGCCGGACGCCTGGACAGCATTCGCCTGGCGCGGCTCGAATCCACCCTGGTCGAGTTGTCCAACAGCCAGGGCGGCATGGAACGCATCGCCAATACACCACTGCCCTACCCGTATGTGTATTTTCCACGGCTGTTTATTTCGCTGTTCTGCCTGATCGTGCCGGTGGGGCTGGTGGAGTCCCTGGGCTGGTTCACCCCGCTGGCCTCGACGGTGGTGGGGTTTATGCTGCTGGCCATCGAACGCATCGGCACCGACCTGCAAAGCCCGTTTCGCTCCAGCGAGCACCAGATCCAGACCGAAGCCATTTGCGAAACCATCGAGAAAAACCTGCAGTCGATGCAGCGTGATTCGTTGGGGGATGTGCGCAGGGGCCATTAAAAAGCCTGCATTTTTTGAACCTCTATATAATAATGCGTCGCATTAAACATTTCGTTTATCGCGATGCCCTCACCCGGTAAGCGTCGCATTAGTCAGAAGGATCTCTATGCAAGGCTCTTACCTGCCCCCTCTGCGCCTGCTGGGCGTACTGCTTTTGGCGGCCTGTTCACTGACGGTCCAGGCCGCCACCGATGAAACCGACCACTCGGCCACCTTCGAAAAAAATCAACAATCCTACGTGATCAATGCCGATGGCAGTTTCGTCCAGACCATTGAACTGGTGACACGGATCAATGAAGAGCGGGCGATCAAGAATAATGCGCAACGTTCGCTGAGCTACAACCGCTCCCTGGAAACCCTCGAAGTGCTTGAAGCCTTCACCCAGAAGGCCGATGGCCGCCAGGTGAAGGTGGGCGCCGAGCAGATCAAGGAACAGCAGGAGACGGCCTCTTCCGAGGCGCCGATGTTCCAGGACTCACGGGTCAAGGTGGTGATTTTCCCGCAGGTGGCGGTCGGTGACCGGCTGGTCCTGCGTTACCAGCGCCAGCGCACCACGGCGCTGTTCCCCCAGCAGTTCGAAGACTTCTTCGTGCCGGACTTCTACGACACCGAACAGTTGAGCCTGAGCTACGACTTGCCGGCCGACAAGCCGCTGTTTGTCGACGCCCGGGGCTTCAAGGCAAGCACACCGGCCGCCGCCGCCGGGCGCAAGGTGTACCGTTGGGACTACGTACCGCAGGCAAAGGCGCGTATTGAAACCGGCGCCGTGTCCTATGTCGATTACGGCCAGTTCCTCGCGGTCTCGACCTTCGCCAGCTACAAGGACTTTGCCCAGGCCTATGAAGCCAGGGCCCAAGTAGAGGTCACGCCGGCCATTACCGCCCTGGCCAAGCAACTCACGGCCAACCTGACCACCCCGCACAGCAAGGCCCTGGCCCTGAGCGACTGGGTGCGCAAGAACATTCGTTATGTGGCGGTGTATGTCGGCGCGGGCGGTGTGGTGCCGCATCCAGCCCAGGCCGTGCTGGATAACCGTTATGGCGACTGCAAGGACCACGTGGCCCTGCTTGAAGCCATGCTGCGCGCAGTGGCAATTGAAAGCTCGCCGGTGCTGGTCAACCTGGGTAACAGCTACACCCTGGCCAAAGTGCCTACCCTGGGCGTGCTCAACCATGCGATCACCTACGTGCCGGCCCTGGATCTGTACCTGGACTCGACCGCCACGGCCATCGCCGCCGGTTACCTGCCAATCCCCGTGCTGGGCAAGCCAGTGCTGTTGACGCAATCCGGCGAACTGGCCAAGACCCCGGCCGCGCAAACCGGCAAGGTCAGCAACGACCTGCTGTTCAAGGTCGACAGCAACGGTGCGGCGGACTTTGTGCATGCCACCACCGTGGAAGGCTGGGGCTCGGAATTCAATCGCTACCTGCTCAATGCCATGAAGCCGGCTGACCGCGACTCGATGATCCGTAACGTCCTCGGCTGGTACGGGCAAACGGGCCAGGGCACGTTCAAAAGCGACTCGCTGCAAGATGAAGTCAACCCGTTCAAGAACACCCTTGAAGGGCGCACCGACAACCTGGTCAACCTGCCAGGCCCAACCGGTGTACCAGCACTCAGCAGCCTGGTCGGCGGCATTGCGCAGAACGTGTTTGCCTTTGCCTCCGAAAAAGACCGCACCCAAGGCTTCGGTTGCCTCTCGGGAGAAACCCAGGAGCAGGCCCGCTTCGAGTTTCCCAAGGAAGTCAGCGTCCTCGCCGTGCCCAAGCCGCAGTCCCTGCAACAGGCCGGCTTTGACTACCAGGCGACCTACGCCAAGGAAGGCAATACGGTGCTGATCACCCGCCATTTCAAGTTCGCCCATGCCAATACGGTATGCAGCCCCGAGGACTTCAAGGCGATGAAGCCGGTGATTGAAAGCATGGTCAACGACCTCAAGAGCCAGATCATCGTGCAGACCCTGTAAGCAGGACCAGCGCCCAGGCGGCCAGGTACAGACCCACCCCAAACACCCCATGGGCCAGCGTGCTGCGCAACCGCGCAGTATTAGGCCTGGGGGTTCTGGACGCCGCGATGCCGGCGCCCATCGCCGGTTGCAAGACGAAGAACGGCGCGACCACTGACAGCACACCAAAGGCCAGGGCCGGCAGCAACGTCGGCTGTCGCGCCCATTCAAGCCCCACCATCAACAGCAGCAACGCCGCAAAGAACACCCCGATCAGGTAATGGGTGACCCAACCCAACAATCCCTCCCCCGACACCGCTGGTGATTGGGCGATACCGGCATGCATCCAGCGCCCACGCGGCAGGTGGCCGACCCAGCGACCGACCATGGAAAAATCCAGGGACGGCACGCCAAGGCAACGCTTGAGCAACAATGCCCAAAGATCCATGACCAGGGTCGCACCGGCCCCGATAACCACCGAATACCCAACAAACTCAAGCATGCCGCGCTTCCTTCTGATCGTGGACGGTGAACGCAGCAGAGAGGCTTAGGCGTCACCCAGACAAACATTCAATTAATTGATTGAATGTTTGGCCGATGCTAGGATCTTTGCCATGAAACCGTCAAGCCCCCTATTCCCCGCCGATCACTTCACCGCCCTGGCAGACATCGCCCGGACCCTGGGCCATGCCCATCGCCTGGCACTGCTGGAGCACATTGCCCAGGAAGAACGCTCTGTCGAACAACTGGCGCAACTGTCCGGCGTGTCTGTCGCCAATGCCTCGCAGCATTTGCAGCAACTCAAGCGCGCGGGCATCGTGCAGACGCGTCGCGATGGCAAACGTGTGCTGTACAGCCTGGGGGGCGGGCCCGTGACACCTTTGCTGGAAGCATTGCGGGGTTTCCTGGCGTTCCAGCATGCCGAGATACGCGAGGTCGCCCTCGACAGTCTTTCGCGACGTGAGCGCCTGGAGGGCATCTCCATCGAGGAGCTGCTGATGCAGATGCAAAGCCAGAGCGTGGTGCTGCTGGATGTGCGCCCCGAAGATGAGTTCGCTTCAGGGCACTTGCCCGGTGCGCTCAACATCCCGGCGCAGGCCCTGCAACAGCGTTTGGCCGAGCTGCCCAAAGGCAAGCACGTGGTCGCCTACTGCCGCGGGCCTTATTGCGTACTGTCCACCGATGCCATCAACACCTTGCACGCCCATGGCTTACCCGCGCGCCGGCTGCGCGCCGGGTTTGACGACTGGAAAGCGGCCGGCCTGAGTGTCGAACAACCCCCTGCAAGACTGGAAAAATGATCCGACTCCTGGAACCCAAAGACCTCGACTGCGTCCTGCAAATCTGGCTGGATGCCTCGCTCATCGCCCACGACTTTATCGACGCCGCCTTCTGGCAATCGCAGATCGAGAACATGCGCAACCTGTATATCCCGGCCTCAGAAACCTACGTCATGGAGCGCGACTCAAGGGTCGTGGGTTTCTACTCGCTGCTCGATAACCAGATGGCCGCGCTGTTTGTCGCCCCCGACTGCCAGGGCCAGGGCATCGGTAAACGCTTGATGGCTCACGCCAGGAAGCAGCGCCCCGTGCTGACCCTGGCGGTGTATAAAAACAACACCGCCAGCTGCCAGTTCTACCTGTCGCAAGGGTTTGTAGTCACCCATGAACAGGTCGATGAACACAGCGGCCAAGTGGAATACTTGATGAGCAGTGGCGCCAGCGCACCTCAGTAATCCGTCATCACCACCATCACTTCAGCGTCCGCCTCGCTTTCCGCCAGGTAGATATGACCGATGCCGCTGTTGAAATAAGCGGTTTCGCGGCAGCCAATGCTGATGGACTCGCCCGTTTCGAATTGAATCCGCACCCGTCCGGACAGCACCACCGCAAACTCCTGGCCGGGATGGCGGATGTAGTCGTCAAACTGGGTCAGTTCACGGGCGAAGATGCGCGCGTACATCGGCGTCATGCGCCGCCCGGGGAAGTCCCCTGCCATCGGGTGGTAATCGTAATTGCCCGTGCTGTAGCCCGCCGCGCTATCAATGGCGGTGCTGACCACTGTGGGCTGGAGCAGGTTCGCCAGCGCCTTCACCGGGCTGAATAACTGCGCAATATCCACACCCAGCGCACGCGCCGCCGCCGCCAGCTTTTCGTAGCTCACCGAGACCTGCGCCAACTCCATCTTCGACAGGGTCGACAGCGCCACGCCCGAACGCTCGGACAACTGCTTGAGCGTCAGCTTCTGGTCTTTGCGGATCCCCCGCAAACGCGCGCCGACCTGGCTGCGATCTATCAGCGGATGGTCCGGGGAACACGAAGCGGGCGCTGTCTGATCGGAACTCATGCGGTCTCTCTGTCGTACAAAAAACGGTGCGGGGACTCGGGCCGGAATATTAACCCACGACGAAGGCTTGACTGGAAAATTCTCATATCCTACATTTCTCTTATGTGAGAATTATCAAAAACGAGAAAAACTTCATTCGCACACACAAGGGACGTCGGCATGCAGGACAGTGATTGTTTCGATTTCGCCATCATCGGCGGCGGCATTGCGGGCGCGTCACTGGCCTATCGCCTGGCCGGCGAAGCCAGTGTGGTGGTGCTCGAACGTGAGAGCCAGCCGGGGTATCACGCTACCGGCCGGTCTGCCGCCATGTTCATGGAAACCTACGGCACTGCGCAGATTCAAGCGCTGACCCGCGCCAGCCGGGCCTTCTACGAGCAGCCACCGGCAGGCTTTACCGAGCACGCGCTGCTGGAGCCACGCGGCTGCCTGTATGTGGCCAGTCACGAGCAGCAGTCGTTACTGCAAAAAACCTTCGACGGCCATCAGGCAAACACGGCCAATGTCTCGTTGATGGATTGCGAACAGGCGCTGGCATTGGTGCCTTGCCTGCGTCCGGAAATCATCGCCGGCGCCATGCTTGAAACCGAGGCCCGCGACCTTGATGTGCATGCGCTGCACCAGGGTTTCCTGCGGGCCATGCGTCGTGCTGGGGGTGTCTTGCAGTGTGACGCGCAGTTGAGCACCGCCATCCGCCAGGGCCGGCATTGGCTGCTGACACTGGCCGACGGCCGACAATTGCGAGCTCGCAACCTGGTCAACGCCGCTGGCGCCTGGGCCGATCAGGTGGCGCAACAATGCGGCGTAGCACCGATCGGCCTGCAACCATGCCGCCGTACCGCCTTTACCTTCGACGGTCCCGAAGGCCTGGACTTTTCACGCTGGCCCGCCGTTATCGGCATCGATGAAAGCTTTTACTTCAAGCCCGACGCCGGCCAACTGCTGGGCTCACCGGCCAACGCCGACCCGGTCCCGCCACAAGACGTGATGCCCGAAGAGCTGGACATCGCCACCGGGATTTACCACATCGAAGCCGCCACCTCCCTGAGCATTCGCCGGCCACGCCACAGCTGGGCCGGCCTGCGCTCGTTCGTGGCCGATGGCGATCTGGTGGTGGGCTGGGACGAGCGCTGTGAAGGCTTCTTCTGGCTCGCCGCCCAAGGCGGTTATGGCATTCAGTCGGCGGCCGGGGTCTCGCAACTGGCCTATGCCCTATTGCTCGATCAACCCTTGCCTGAGGCGCTGCGGCGCCAGGGCGTCGAACCCCAGCGCCTGGCTCCCGCCCGCTTGCGCTGATCATTCACTCTGCCGAGGTTCCCTGTCATGCCAGAAAGTCTCCAGCGTTATCCCAGCCACCTGCCCTACCCGTTTTCCAAAGCCATTCGGGTGGGCGATCTGCTGTACCTCTCCGGGCAAGTGCCCATGGACCCGAAAGGTGAAGTGGTACGCGGCGATATCCAGCTGCAAACCGAAGCCGTCATGAGCCGCATCGGCGAAACCCTGGCCGAATGCGGCGTGGGGTTTGACCAAGTGGTAAAGGCTACGGTGTGGCTGTCGGACATGCAGCACTTCGCCGGTTTCAACGAGGTGTATGCGCGCTACTTCAAACAAGGTTTCCCGGTGCGCTCCACCGTCGGGGCGCAACTGGCGCTGGGGGTCGATATAGAAATCGAAGTCCAGGCCTGGGTCGGCCCGCCAACCCGCTGATACCTGGCGAAAAGCCTCAAGGCAACGCGTTTCGTTGAGGTGTTTCACAAGCAAGCTCGCACGCCCCTTAACAACAACAATTCAAGGGAAGTCGTCATGAAAGAAAGTCTGAAGATTGCCGGTGCATTTGTCGGTGTGATCGTCGGTGCGGGGTTCGCCTCGGGCCGGGAACTGTTGCTGATGTTCGTCGATTTCGGCGTGTGGGGATTACTCGGTGCGGTGCTCAGCGCCGTACTGTTCACCTTCCTCGGCATGGCGCTGGCGGGCATGGGAAGCCGCCTGCGCGCCACCTCCCATAAAGATGTGGTGTATGCACTGTGCGGGCGCCACCTGGGGGTGTTGGTCGACCTGATGATCACCTTTTTCATGTTTGCGGTCACCGTGGTCATGCTGGCGGGCGGCGGGGCATTGCTGGAACAGCAGTTCGGCATCCCGGCCACACTGGGCAGCGTGGCGGTCACCCTGGTGGTGATCGTTATCGTGTGCCTGGACGTGCACAAGGTCATCGGCCTGATCGGCTCGGTCACGCCGTTTTTGATCCTCACAGCCGTCGGTGTAGCGCTCTACGGCGTTGCCACCCGTGGCCAGGGCTTCGCAGAGCTGGATCAACTGGCCAGCCGCCAGAGTGCCGGTGCCAGCCATTGGCTGCTCGGTGCATTGCTGTACGTGTCCTACAACATCGTGGCCGGCGTACCGATCCTGGCGATCATGGGCGGCGCGGCGAAAAGCGAAAAACAGGCGATCTGGGGCGGAATTCTCGGCGGCGCCATCCTGGGCCTGCTGATGCTGGTCATGAGCCTGGGACTGTTGTCGCGCCTGGACAGCGTGGCGGATCTGCCGATGCCAATGCTGTCCATCGCCAGCGAAGTCTCTCCAGCCCTCGGGCTGCTGATGGCGGTGATTATCTTCCTGATGATCCTCAACACCGCCGTCGGCACCTTGTACTCTTTCTCGGCCCGCCTGCTGCCACCCGGCACCCGCACATTCCGTATCGGTTCTGCCGCCTTCGCGGTGCTGGCCTTTGCCGGCAGCCTGATCGGTTTTATCAGCCTGGTCGGCCAGGTGTATCCGCTGTTTGGCTACCTGGGCTTCTTGCTGATCGCCGCCGTGTTGATTGGCTGGTTGCGCCTCGGGCGCCTTGCCGGGGCAACGGGCTAAACCCAAGGCTGGTGGCTGGTCACGCAGTGAATGCCACCGCCGCCTGCGGCGATGGCATCGATATTGAGCTGCACCACCTTGCGCCCCGGGTAGAGCCTGGACAGCAGGTCGAAGGCCTTGCGGTCGGCGACCTTGTCGCCAAACTCTGGCGCAATCACTGCGCCATTGATCACGAAATAGTTGATGTAACCCGCCGCATAATCCGGGTTGTCACGACTAAAGCGGTTGCTGCGCGGGTTGAGCGGCGGCGACACGGTGTGTACTTGCAATGGCCGGCCATCGGCATCGGTGGCCTGCTTGAGAATGTCCAAATGGGCCAAGGTGACTTTGTGGTCGTAGGACTCAGGGTCGGTGTCCAGGTTGGCGATGACCACGCCCGGCGTGACAAAGCGTGCGTAAAAGTCGACATGGGCGTCGGTAATGTCCTTGCCCTTGATGCCCGGCAACCAGATGATCTTGCGCAAGCCCAGCCGGGCTTTCAGTTCGGCCTCCACATCGGCCTTGCTCCAGCCAGGGTTGCGGTTGGTATTGATCCAGCTGCTTTCAGTCATGATCCCGGTGCCATGACCGTCCACTTCGATGGCACCGCCCTCGCCCACCAGTTCGCTGCGGATATAGGTTGCGCCTGCCAGTTCGGCAACGTGAGCCGCCAGTTCGGCATCGTCGGCGTGCTGCTGCTTGTTGCCCCAGCCGTTGAAGTTGAAGTCCACCGCGCCCAACTGGCCCTGGTCATCCACGACAAAGTTGGCGCTGGTGTCACGCATCCAGATGTCATCCAGTTCGGCGTGGACGAAAGTGATATTGCGGGTGCCGCATTTTTCCTCGGCCAGCTCGCGCTCCTCTTCGCGGCAGAACACCGTGACCGGCTCGTACTCGGCAATGGCCCGGGCGATACGGCCCAGGGCGTCCTGCACAGCGGGAGTGAAGTCTTCGTGAATCGCCTCCTGGGCGCCAAAAGCGATAAAGGCGCGCTGGTGTTTCTCGCCCTCATCGGGCATGAACCAGCGGCCCTGGAGCGCCGCCTGCACAGGCAAGCCCATGGACGCGACGGCGCCCAGGCTGGCCACCACCGCGGCCTGTTTGATGAATTGGCGACGTGTGCTCATGTGTACCTCTGTGTGAACCATCATTGACCGATGGCTGTCTTGAATTTAGTCCAAACCCGCATGCGTGCACGCATGTCGGCCTGGGGAATGTCCTGCCCGGCCACCAGCCGCTTGAAAGTGGCGTCATCCGGGTAAATCTGCGGGTTGTTGCGCATGGCCGGCTCAACGCTGGCGCGGGCCTTGGCATTGGCCGTGGGGTAACCGGTGAAATTACTGATGGCCGCCATGTTCTCCGGGCGCATGACAAAGTTGATGAGCGCGTAGGCGTATTCCGGATGCCGCGCATCCACAGGAATGGCCATGGTGTCCATCCACACCGTCGTGCCCTCGCGGGGAATGTGGTACTGGAACTGGGCTTTTTTACCCGCCGCATCGGCCGCCCGTTGCGCCTGGGTCATGTCGCCGCTGTAGCCCAGGGACAGGCACAGGTTGCCATTGACCAGGTCGCTCACCGGCTGCGACTGGAACTTGCGGATAGAGGGCCGCAGCTTGAGCAACAGTTCGCTGGCCGCCGCCAGGTCCTCGGGCTTGGCACTGCGCGGCTCGCGCCCCAGGTAGATGAGCACGACGGCCAGCACTTCATCCGGCGAGTCGATCAGCGAGATACCGCAGTCGGCAAATTGGTGGGCCAATTCAGGCTTGAACAACAGGTCCAGGCTGTTGACCGGCGCATTCGGCATGCGCTGTAGGATCTGCTCCGCGTTATAGGTCAGGCCAATCGTGCCCCAGGTGTAGGGCACGGTAGCCTGATTGGAGGCTCGATAATGACTGCGCAGCTGTTGCAGGCCCGGCTCGATATCATCCAGCGCCTCAAGTTTTGCCGGATCCAGCGGTTGCAGACTGCCGGCACGCATCAGGCGCTCGCCCACGGTGTCGCCGGGGAAGATCAGGTCGTAGCCACTGCCACCGGCCATCAACTTGGCCTCCAGGGTCTCGCTGCCCTCCATCACGTCGTAGATCACCTGGATCCCGGTTTCGGCAGTGAAGCGGGCCAGGGTGTCTTCGGCAAAATAGTCGGCCCAGTTGTACAGGCGCAGGATCTTTTCGTCGGCCTGTACCGTCGGGATGACGATGCTCAGGGCCAGGGTGCAGTGGATCAGCTTCATGTCATACCCCTTGGGTCTGCCAGCGTGGGTGCAGGTGGCGACCGTCCTGGGTCAGCAAGCCGCCATACATGTCCGGGCGGCGGTCTCGGTAGATGCCCCAGGTCAGGCGCTCTTCGGCCATGGCCGCCAAGTCCAGCTGCTGAACCAGCACGCCGGTGCTGTCACGGTCGGCCTCGGCCAGCAGCGCGCCTTTGTGATTGCAGATAAACGACGAACCGTAGAAGTCCATCTGCAAGCTCGCATCGGTGGTCGCCACTTCCCGGCCGACACGATTGGCCGCCACCACCGGCAGCAGATTCGCGGCAGCATGCCCGCGCATGGCCATCTGCCAATGGTCACGGGAATCCAGGCTGGCACAACCGGGCTCGGAACCGATGGCGGTGGGAAACAGCAACACCTCAGCCCCCAGCAACGCCAGGCAACGTGCGGTCTCGGGGAACCACTGGTCCCAGCAGATGCCCACGCCGAGGCGGCCGAACGCGGTGTCCCAGACCTTGAAGCCGGTGTCGCCGGGGCTGAAATATTCCTTCTCCTGATAGCCGATGGCATTGGGGATATGGGTCTTGCGATACACCCCCAGCAACTGCCCGTCGGCATCGGCCACGCTCAATGAATTGAAGTAGGCATTGCCGGCCTTTTCGAACCAGCTCAACGGCAGCACTACTCCCAGTTCCCTGGCCAGCGCGGCGAAGCGCTTGAGCACCCTACTGTGGCGGTACTCCTCGGCCAGAGCCAAGTGTTTGTGTTGTTGTTCGATGCAGAAATACGGCGTGGCGAACAGTTCTTGCAGCAGGATAACCTGGGCGCCCTGGGCCGCCGCTTCACGCACCAATCGCTCGGCTTGCTCAAGGTTGTGCTGCAAGTCCCAGGTGCAGGGCATCTGGGTAGTGGCGATGGTCAACAGAGTCATGGCATCACCCCTGTACCGGCCAGGCCGGCTGTTGCTGGGTGATGCAATGCACACCGCCGCCGCCATGGGCCAGGTGATTGATGCGCACCGGCACCACCACACGACCTGGGAATGCCTGGGCCAGCACATCAGCCGCCACTTGATCCGCCGCGATGCCATAGGCCGGCATGATGATCGCGCCGTTGGCAATATAGAAGTTGGTGTAGGACGCGCAAAACACCTCGGCGTCGGCATCCACTGCCTCGCTGGCTTCATAGAGTTCGATCAACTCGAAGCGGCGGCCCTGGGCATCGGTGGCCAACTCCAGGGCGCGGCGGTTTTCCCTGGCCACCTCGGCGTACACCGAGCCCTGATCATGGGTGGCGTCGACCAGCAACACGCCAGGTCGGGCAAAGGCACACACGCCATCGACATGGCCATCGGTCATGTCCCCGGTGACAGACTGCGGATCCCCCGGCAACCAGATGGTTTTTGTCACCCCCAGCCAGCGCGCAAAGATCGCCTCCATCTCGGCTTTGCTCATGCCCGGGTTGCGGTTGGGGTTGAGCAACACCGACTCGGTGGTGATCAGCGTGCCCTCACCGTCCACATGAATTGCCCCGCCTTCATTGCTCAACGGCGTGCCGAAACAAGGCAGGCCCAAATGGTTAAGGGTACGCCGGGCCAGGCCCTCATCCAGGTCATGGGCCGACTTGCCGCCCCACGCGTTGAAACGCCAGCTGACACCGGCCAGGCCCAGTTGCGAGTGGCCAATGAAACTGGGGCCGGAGTCGCGGCACCAACTGTCGTTGACCGCCAGCGCGATCAGTTCAATGTTGGGGCCGCACAGGGCTTGGGCACTGTCGAGTGCAGACGGGTCAACCACCAGTTTCACCGGCTCGAAGCGTGCAATGGCATTGGCGACCCGGGCAAAATCCTCCTGCACCTGGGCCAGGGTCACGCGCCACCCGGATTCCCAGAGCGCCTGGTTATGGGGCCAGACCATCCAGGTCGCGGCATGCCGGGCCCATTCCGCCGGCATCCACCAGCCGCTGTGTGGCATCTCGTTATGCAGCATGAAAACCCCCTTCTGAGTTAAGCCTTTGTGTTCACCAAAAACGGCGTACACGCTATGGGGATCCATGCTACGTTTGGCCAAACCGCCAAACAAACGATGGATTTTGCTGGAAAATGATTAGAAAAACTTATCAGTATGCTTAAGCACTGGCCGCCCCTGGGGGCACTGCGTGGCTTTGAAGCAGCCGCGCGGCTGGGCAGTTTTCATAAGGCTGCCAACGAACTGCACCTGACCCAATCGGCCATCAGCCAGCAGATCCGCAGCCTGGAAGCGTACCTGGAACAGCCGTTGTTCTTTCGCAATGGGCGCAGCGTCGCCCTGACCGATGCCGGCCATGATTTCCTCAGCACCACCCAGGCCCTGTTGCAGCAACTGTCGGTGGGCGTGCGTCGACTGGGGCAGTACCGCAAGGCCAATCAACTGGTGCTCAACACCACGCCCGCCTTTGCCCGCCACTGGTTGCTGCCGCGCCTGGGGGATTTTCGCCGGCGCCACCCGGACGTGGACTTATGGCTGTTCAGCACCGATGAAGTGCCGGACATGGCCACCCAGACCATCGACCTTGCCGTGCGCGATGACATCAGCGCCCAGGCCGAGTGCAGCTTCAAAGTGCTGCATGCCGACCGCCTGTATCCCGCCGCCCATCCCAGCGTACTGACCCTGCCCCGCGAACAGCGCACGACCCTGCATGGCGAGCGGGAAATGGACTGGAGCCATTGGGCGGTGGAGGCCGGGATCGATGTCGGCCAGCAGGACCAGGGCCTGAATTTTTCCGATCCCGGCCTGTTGCTGGACGCGGCCTGCGGCGGCCTGGGTATCGCGCTGGTCAGCCAATTGCTGAGCCAGCACGCGCGGGACAATGGCCTGCTGCAACCTTTGGTCGAGGCGACCATTCGCGGCCCCAACTGGGCCTTGCTGACCCACCGTGACAGCGAAAACGACCCATTGGCGCGCAGCTTCAGCCAGTGGCTGATAGGCAACCTGACGCCTGGAGGCTCGGATGAGTGAGGGGCTGGAAGATATTCTGAGCGAACGGCTGGCGGTGATCTTTTGTGGGATCAACCCCGGCCTGCTCGCCGCTACCCAGGGCCATCACTTCGCCGGGCGCGGCAACCGCTTCTGGCGCACCCTGCACCTGGCCGGGTTTACCCCGCATCAAGTGCCCCCCGAGGAGGATCGGACGATCTTGCAGTACGGCTGCGGGCTGACCACGGTGGTAGAGCGGCCAACGGCGCGGGCGGATCAGTTATCGCTGGATGAGTTCAAGGCAGCGGCCGAAGGGTTTGAACACAAGATCCGCCGCAATGCACCGCGCTATGTGGCGTTTCTGGGTAAGGCGGGGTATTGCGCATTGTCGGGCCAGCGGGAGGTCGCGTGGGGACTTCAATCCAGGACGTTGGGGGATGCTGCGGTGTGGGTACTGCCTAATCCCAGTGGCAGAAACCTCGCCTTTACGCTGGACCAACTGGTGGATGCCTACCGTCAGTTGCGCCAGGCAATGGATGGCAGATAACCAACATCTCTCACAAGTGCCTTGATAAAGCCGCTTCACCCGAAAGCGGCCGATGCAAAGTTCCCATAGCCACACCTCAATATGTAACATTTTATGCCAAAACAGTTTTTAGCATAAATTCTCAAATAGTATTGGTTCTCATTTTAATAATTGAGAATAATTCCCATGCGCGCCGGCACCACCCCTCCACTCCCACAGCGTCACCTTCTGGCTTCTACCATCAGCGTTGCCATCGCCTCGTCTTCCGGCTTTGCTATCGCCGCCGAAGGCCAGAAGGCCCTGCAATTGGATAGCATCAAGATCGAAGCCGCGCGCAAAGACTCCAGGACCGAGCACTCGGCGTCGAGTAAATATGTGGCCCCGCTACTCGATACGCCGCAAACCATCACCGTGGTGTCGCCCAAAGTGATTCAGGAGCAGCAGGCACTGAGCCTGCGCCAGGTGCTGTCCAACGTGTCGGGCATTACCTTCAATGCCGGTGAAGGGGGTGGCGGATCTGGGGACAGCATTAACATCCGCGGCTTCTCTGCCAACAGCAACATCCAGATCGATGGCCTGCGCGACAGTGCGCAAACCAGCCGCACCGATACGTTCAACGTCGAACAAGTGGAAGTGATCAAAGGCCCCAACTCGGTATTCGGCGGTGCCGGCACCACAGGCGGCAGCATCAATATCATCAGTAAACAGCCTCAGGATCAGGCATTCACCCGCCTTGGCGGCAGTATTGGCACTGACAACTACTACCGTCTGACACTGGACACCAACCAGCCGCTTGAGGGTGTAGGCGACAACAGCGCGGTGCGCCTCAACCTGATGGGGCATCAGAACGACGTCGCCGGCCGTGAAGAGATCGATCGGGAACGCTGGGGGATCGCGCCGTCGCTGCGGTTGGGCTTCAACGAATCTACAAGCCTTACCCTCAGTGCATTTCACCAAGTCGATGACAATTTGCCGGACTACGGCGTCCCGGCGCTCGACGGCAAACGTTTGTCCGGCGTTGACCGCGATGCTTACTTCGGCTGGAAGAATCTCGACAAGGAGAAGCTCGAACAAAGCGCCTTCACCGCCAACTTTGAACACGACTTCAACGACAACCTGCGCCTGCAAAACCTCACACGCTACAGCCGTACTGACCGCGATACCATCGTGTCGGCCTCGCACGTCAACACCGGCGGCGTGCCAGCGGGCCGCTACCGCCCGGCTGGCCCACAAGCTTATGGACGTGATGCCATCACCGAAATGTGGATCAACCAAACCAACCTGATCAGCAACTTTCAACTTGCCGGAATGCGCCATGACCTGGTGACCGGTGTTGAAATCTCCCGTGAAACCCTGGACCTGAAAACCTACAACCATGGCCTCGGTACCTCTTTGTACCCCGGCAACGGTTATGACCTGGGCAATCCGCCTGGCCACTGGAGTGGCCCGGTCAACAAAACCACCAGCGGTTACACCGAAACCAAACTGACCGACAAAGCGTTGTACCTGTTCGACTCCATCGCCCTGCATGAGCAATGGGACCTCAACCTGGGCCTGCGTTACGACAAGATCGAAGGCCGGGCAAACGGATACACAGGCACCCACGTACAAACCTCCAGCCTGTCCTCCACCGACGAAAAACTGAGTGCCCGCACCGGCCTGGTGTACAAGCCGACCGAGAACGGTCGCTTCTATGTTGCCTGGGGCAACTCTTTCAACCCATCGGCAGAAAACCTGGCATCAAACGGCGGCGGCTTGAGTGCGGCGACCGAAAACCTGGCGCCGGAGAAAAATGAGACCTGGGAGCTGGGTACCAAATGGGAGCTGTTGGACAAACGCGTGGAGCTGGATGCCGCGCTGTTTCGTGTCGAAAAAACCAACGCTCGCGAAACGATGTCTGACGGCTCCACCCAGTTGGCCGGCAAACAACGCGTGCAAGGCTTCGAACTCGGCGTGACCGGTCGCGTCACTGAACTGTGGGATGTGTTCGCCAACTACACCTTCCTCGACAGCGAAACCCTGGATGCCGCCAACACGCCAGCCGGTAATGATCGCAAAGGCCAAGCCCTGGGAAATACGCCACCGCACTCATTCAACCTGTGGACAACCTATGAACTGCCGGCTGGCTGGTCTGTCGGTTATGGTGCGCGATATGCCAGCAAACGCAATGTAACCTCCAGCACCACCGCCAAGCTGGATGCCTTCTGGGTGCACAACGCGATGGTGGGTTATCAGGTCAACGACGATTTGGAGCTGCAGTTGAACGTCAATAACCTGTTCAACAAGGACTATGTCGAGCGAGTACGCCAGCAGAACGGCAACGCTGCACGCTCCTCGGCTATTGAATACGGCGATGCGCGCTCAGCGATTGCTTCGGCGACCTACTCGTTCTGATCAGAACCATTCATACCCCCCGCTCACGCGGGGGCTCGCCCAGGCACGCCGCCTGCGCCCGCTCGGAAAGCGGGACGCTGCTGGGCAGCAGACTCAGGACATAAGCCACTCGCGATGCACTGCCCAGGTTCACGATGAAGGTGAACGGCGAGTCGGTGAATTCAAAAATCAGGTTGAAGGTGCCATAGGCGCTGCGCGTGTCCACCAGCAAAATATCGTGAAACATGCGCTGCTTTTGCCGAAAAACCCGGTAAAACAACTGCTGACCGTCAAGGCGAAACATCGGGTTAAGACTATTGGAAGCCACAGCCACCCAAGGAACACGCCTCAACCCGGTGAACGTCGCCAACACTGGAATCGCCTTACCATCAAGACCAGTGTCAAGGGCGTAGGCAGGCGCTGCCGACTTGGGTTTTCGTAGCTTTTTAAACAACCAATACATGAACCAAAACGACAGGCCCTGGGCGATAATCACCATCGCGCCAAAAGCTAACTCTACCCAACTGAAACTCATGAACTTTTCCTTGGGCACTCGGCACCGAAGGTATTGCGGCGATAGGCAATCCGTTGCGTACCCTGCCATGCACAGGCACAAAAAACACGAAACGTTTGACTTATCCTTTTCAATCAGTAAGATACGCCGCATTCCGCGATAGCTCAGTTGGTAGAGCAAATGACTGTTAATCATTGGGTCCCTGGTTCGAGTCCAGGTCGTGGAGCCATACACTAGAAGAAGCCTGCAGAAATGCAGGCTTTTTTTTGCCCGAAATTTCTCGTGTCCCCCTATCGACAAGGAGTCGACCCGTGAAAAAACTGCATGACCATCCCTTTTTCAAACCGCGCCGCCCCACCGCCACACTGACACCGAAAAAGCCCACGCTTTCCTCCGGCACCCTCCTTTCCCTGGCAGCAGTGGTGATTTCCATTGCCGCCGCGTCGATTTCCTTCTGGCAACTGGACCTGATGCGCGAGCACAACCGCCTTTCCGTACGGCCCTACCTGATGATTACACCGCATTTGACGGCGAAAAAAAGCGGACTGTACTTATCCAACGAAGGGATTGGGCCGGGCATCATCACGTCGTTCACTGTTCGCGTCGGCGACAAGCAGTTCGACGGGCTGGGGGACAGTCGCTGGCCGGCCGTGCTGGAGAAAGCGCGATTGAATCCCGAGTGTTTCGCCAAAGGCTGGCCTACCGAAGGCGCAGCGGTCAGGCCTGGAAATGACATCGTGATTCTGGAGCCGACTAAAAGCACGCAGTTCGGCCCCTTGTGCCTGCTGCAAATGAGCCTGTTCCTGCAAAGGAATGACGTGTTTGTGGAGATGCACTATGAATCGCTCTACAAGGAACCCTTCACCTTTTCCGGCCCGTTGAGCATGAATGAAGCCATGGACATGGGCGCATTGGGCAAAATATTGCAGCGGTGACCACGCGCGCCCTCGTTACGGTAACTGTTCAATCACCCCACTGCTCTTCAACAGCCCCAACTGCTCACTGGACAACCCCAACCGCCCCGCCAACACCTCATCCGTATGCTGGCCCAACATCGGCGCCGGTCGCACGTACTCCACCGGGGTGCCGGACATCTTGATCGGGCTGCCGACCATGGCGAAGTCAGGGTTTTGCGGATGGGGAATCTTCACCATCAGTTCGCGGGCGATTACCTGTGGCTCTTCCAGGGATTGGGCGATGTTGTTGATCGCACCCACCGGGACTTTCGAGGCATGGATACAGGCGACCCACTCATCCGCCGTGCGTCCAAGAAAGTGCGCCGACAACAGCTCGACGATCTCGGCGCGATGAGCAACGCGATCGGCATTGCGCCGAAAGCGCGGATCATCCGGCAGGTGTGGCAGGCCGATGCTCTGGCACAACGCGATAAATTGGCTGTCGTTGCCGCAGGCGATGATGAAGTCGCGGTCGGCCGCACGGAACACCTGGTACGGCACGATGTTGGCGTGGGCATTGCCAAAGCGCTGGGGTACTTTGCCAGAGGCCAGGTAGTTCATGCTCTGGTTGGCCAGGGTCGCGACTTGCACATCCAGCAGGGCCATATCGATATGCTGGCCGACGCCGCTGCGTTCGCGGCTGAGCAGCGCGGCCTGGATCGCCACGGTGGAATACAGCCCGGTCATCAGATCAGAAAATGCCACGCCGACCTTTTGCGGGCCGCCGCCCGGCAAGTCATCGCGCTCGCCGGTGATGCTCATCAGCCCGCCAATACCCTGGATGATGAAATCGTAACCGGGCTCTTCGGCACGTGGGCCGGTCTGGCCGAAACCGGTGATGGAGCAATACACCAAACGTGGATTGACCTCGGCCAGAGTCGCATAGTCCAGGCCGTAGCGCGCCAGGGAGCCGGCCTTGTAGTTCTCGATCAGCACATCGGAGCTGGCCGCCAGCGCCCGTACCAGTTCCTGGCCTTGCGCACTGGCCAGGTCGATGGCCACCGACAGCTTGCCACGGTTGGTGGACTGGTAATACGACGCTTGCCCGGACGACTCGCCGGTGTCGGTCTTCATCCACGGCGGCCCCCAACCACGTGTGTCGTCGCCACTGTGCGGGCGTTCGATCTTGATCACTTCCGCGCCCAGGTCCGCCAACACCTGGCCACACCAGGGACCGGCCAACACCCGGCTCAAATCCAGTACCCGCAAACCTGTTAAAGCACCCATTGTTTTTATTCCTGAAGGTCTGTATCGCCGACTGTGGGTTATAGATTAAAACCCATGACTTATTTTGCAGTGCGGAATAACATTTCGCATTTTCAACAAATGATATGTAGCAGCATGGAGGATGTAAACGTAAAAACCTAAAACCCCAATAAAAATAACCATAAGTAACTGTTTTAAAATGAATAAATATGAAGACACAGCTAAAGCTCAATAAATTCAATTGTTTCGCACAGCGGAATATGGTTTTGTTTTGTTGATTTTATAAAAGAAGGATGTCTACCATGCGCCGTCGAAGCCTGGACCCGAACACACCAGAGACACCTGCAGGCAGCACTGCTTTCGAACACCTGCTGGTGGATCCGATGAACACCGAAGAGGAGGAAGACAAGGACCGCCAGTTCATCACGGCACTGGCCCGTGGCCTGGAGTTGCTGCGCTGCTTTACCCCTAGCGAAAGCGTGTTGAGTAATCAGGAACTGGCGCGCAAGACCGGCCTGCCGAAACCGACGATTACCCGCATGACCCACACCCTGACCCGCTTGGGTTACCTCAAGCACCTGCCGCAGTCGGGCCGGTACCAGTTGAATGTGGGCGTGATGGCGTTTGGTTACGCGATGCTTTCCAACCTGTCGGTGCGGGCCGTGGCCCACCCGGTGATGGAGACCATGGCCAAGTACGCCCAGGCCGCCGTCGCGATGGCTACCCGGGACCGCCTGGACATGGTGTACCTGGACGTGGTCCAGGGCGAAGCGAACATGACCATGCGCCGCCAGGTCGGCACGCGCTTGCCGCTGCACTTGAGTTCTGCGGGGCGTGCGTGCCTGGCGGCGATGCCGGGGAACGAGCGTGAATTCATGCTTGAGCATATCCGCCAGCGCCATCCGGAGGATTGGCCAAAGATTCGCAAAGGGCTGGAGCGCGCGTTCCGGGATTACACCGACTTCGGCTACTGCATGTCGATCGGTGAGTGGCACCGCGATGTCAACGCCATCGCCGTGCCCATGCTGCACACACAACATGGGCTGTTGACGTTCAACTGTGGCGGGCCGAGTTTTCACCTTTCCCGGGAAAAACTCGAAGACGACATCGGGCCGCGTCTCAAGCACATGGTCAATAACATCGAGGCCGCTGCCCGCTAGACAGATCGGTGCACGGCCTTGGCAGATTCAATACAACAGGCCCGCCGAACGGGCCGCCGAGGAATGTACATGATCCGAGACCCGCAAACGCTTGACCTGCTGCTGGACTCCATTCGCCAGTTCGTCAACGAAGCGCTGATACCCCGGGAAAACGAAGTCGCCGAGACTGATGAAATCCCGGCGGATATCGTCCAGCAATTCCAGGACATGGGCCTGTTCGGCCTGACCTTGCCCGAAGCCTATGGCGGCCTGGGCGCGACCATGGAAGAAGAAGTGAGCATTGCCTTCGAGCTGGGTCGCACCTCGCCGGCGTTCCGCTCCTACTTCGGCACCAACAATGGCATCGGCGCCATTGGCATTCTGCTGGACGGCACCGAGGCGCAGAAACAACACTACTTGCCCAAGCTTGCCAGCGGCGAGTTGCTCAGTTCGTTCTGTCTGACCGAACCGGATTCCGGCTCTGACGCCGCCTCGCTGAAAACCACCGCCGTGCGCGATGGCGAGCATTACGTGATCAATGGCACCAAGCGCTTTATCACCAACGCGCCCCACGCCGGGGTTTTCACGGTGATGGCCCGCACCAACCCGCACATCAAGGGCTCCGGTGGCATCAGCGCATTTATCATCGAGCGCAACACGGCGGGCGTGTCCCTGGGCAAGCGCGACCATAAGATGGGCCAGAAAGGCGCCCATACCAGCGACGTGATTTTCGACAATGTACGGGTGCCTGCCGAGCAACTGATTGGCGGCGTCGAGGGTGTGGGCTTCAAGACCGCGATGAAGGTGCTCGACAAGGGTCGGCTGCATATCGCGGCTATCAGCGTCGGTGCAGCAGAGCGCATGCTCGACGATGCCCTGCACTACGCCATCGACCGCAAGCAATTCGGCCAGCCGATTGCCGAGTTCCAGTTGATCCAGGCCATGCTCGCCGACAGCAAGGCTGAAATCTATGCGGCCCGCTGCATGGTGCTGGACGCCGCGCGCAAGCGTGACGAGGGCCTGAATATCGGCACCGAAGCCTCCTGCGCAAAAATGTTCGCCACGGAAATGTGCGGTCGCGTGGCTGACCGTTGCGTACAGATCCACGGCGGCGCGGGCTATGTGAGCGAATACGCGATCGAGCGGTTCTATCGCGATGTGCGCCTGTTCCGCCTGTATGAAGGCACCACGCAGATCCAGCAGTTGGTGATCGCGCGCAACATGATTCGCGAGGCCCAGCGCTAAACCCCACACAACCCTTTGGGGGGAACCGGGCTTGTGTGGGAGCGGGCTTGCCCGCGATGACGGTGCATCATTCGATATTAAAGTTGACTGACACGCCGCTATCGCGGGCAAGCCCGCTCCCACACAAGCCCGCTCCCACAGTAGATATTCATTGTTCATGCAGCACCCATAACCAGTGCCCTACAACTACAACAAGGTATCGCTATGGAAGTCGCCACATCGACGGGGGCGTTGTCGCCCGCAAAAAACAACCTGTGGATCATTGTCTTCATCTTCTGCTTCCTCGGTCTTTTGATCGACGGCGCAGACTTGATGCTACTTTCCTACAGCCTCAGCAGCCTGAAGGCCGAGTTCGGCCTGACCAGTGTCGAAGCTGGCAGCCTGGGCAGTTTCACCCTGGCCGGGATGGCGGTCGGCGGGATTTATGGGGGCTGGGCCTGTGACCGCTTTGGCCGGGTCAAGACCGTGGTGTGGAGCATCGTGCTGTTCTCGGTAGGCACCGCGATCCTCGGCCTGACCCACAGCTACTGGCAGTTCGCGGCCACCCGCTTTTTCGCCTCCCTCGGGCTGGGCGCACTGTATGTCGCGTGCAATACCCTGATGGCCGAATACGTACCGACCCGCTACCGCACCACCGTGCTCGGCACCCTGCAGGCCGGCTGGTCGGTGGGTTACATCGTCGCCACCTTGCTGGCCGGCTGGATCCTGCCGGACCACGGCTGGCGCTGGCTGTTCTACGTGGCGATCATCCCGGTGATCCTCGCCGTACTGATGCAACGCCTGGTGCCAGAACCCCAGGCCTGGCTCAACGCCCAGGCCGAACGTGCGCGGGAAAAAGCCGAAGGCATCCAGCGCGTTTCGGCGAAAAAGCCCGATGGCATGTTCAAGCTGATCTTCAGCGACCCCAGGGCCAGCCGCATGTTCCTGCTCTGGGCGCTGACCGCAGGCTTCCTGCAGTTCGGCTACTACGGGGTCAACAACTGGATGCCGTCCTACCTGGAAGGCGAACTGGGGATGAACTTCAAGTCGATGACCAGCTACATGGTCGGTACCTACGCGGCGATGATTTTCGGCAAGATCCTCGCCGGCCTCGCGGCTGATCGCCTGGGTCGGCGTGTGGTGTTTGCCTTCGGTGCCCTCGGCACGGCGGTGTTCCTGCCGGTGATCGTGCTGTACCAGAGCCCGGACAACATCCTCTGGCTGCTGATTGCCTTCGGCTTCCTGTACGGCATTCCCTACGGCGTGAATGCGACCTACATGACCGAAAGCTTCGAAGCGAAATTCCGCGGCTCGGCCGTGGGCGGCGCCTACAACATCGGCCGGGTTGGCGCGGCAGTAGCGCCGGCGGCCATTGGCTTCCTGGCGTCCCACGGCTCGATTGGCGTGGGCTTTATGGTGATGGGCGCGGCGTACTTTATCTGCGGGGTGATCCCGGCGCTGTTTATCCGTGACAAGCAGTTTGATCCGCAGAAGCAATAAGCCAAACCTGGGCGGGAGCCGGGTTACCGGTTCCCACCTGGGTCAGCAGGAAAACCTAGCCGTTTTGCCAGTTACTTAAACGCTTTGTTCAAACTATCGTGTACCCGACCAATTGCTGATGGCAGGGCCGGAAATGGAATTCATCGAACAGACCCACCAGGGCTACGCCGCCTTTCGCGGCTACCAGACCTGGTATCGCGTGACCGGGAACCTCGACAGCGGCAAGCCCCCCTTGGTCATCCTCCATGGTGGCCCCGGCGGTACCCATGACTATCTGGACGCCTTCAAGGACGTAGCTGCCAGTGGCCATGCGGTGATTCATTACGACCAACTGGGCAATGGCCATTCCACCCACCTGCCCCACCAGCCCGCCGATTTCTGGACGGTTGAACTGTTTCTCGAAGAGCTGGACAACCTGCTCGACCATCTGCGCATCAGCAACCATTACGCGATCCTCGGGCACGCCTGGGGCGCCAGGCTCGGCAGTGAACACGCGATTCGCCAACCCAAGGGCCTGTGCGCACTTATCGCCGCCAACCTGGCTGCCGGCTTCGATGACCAGCCTCTGTGCCGGATCAACCCGTGGCCCGAAGAAGTGGCACGCACCTTCGCCCAGATGGCGGCCGATCCTACGGTGTACAACGCCCTGCACGGCCCGATCAGGATTGGCCAGCTAACGCAGATCCGAGTACCGACCCTGATGATTTGCGGGCGCCATAACCAGGTCATACCACTGGAATTCAAGGTGTTCCTCGATGAAATCGCCGATGTGCGCGAGGCGTTGTTCGAAGACTCCAGCCATATGCCCCATGTCGAAGAGCGCCAGGCTTGCATGGGCACAGTGGTGAAGTTTTTGGATGAGGCCTGTCACCCCCGATGTTGAAACCACACATATCAAATGTGGGAGCGGCGGTGCGACGATTCGACTTGCTCGCGAAAGCCGTTTTTCAGTCGCCGGATGTACCGACTGATCCACCGCTTTCGCGAGCAAGCCCGCTCCCACATTTAGTGCGTGGTGTTCGGGCTAAACCTCGCTGGTTTCAGCCCTGCCCGGCGCCGTCGCTTTGTGCTGCGAGTTCGCCACCACCGGAATTTCCTTACCGTCGGCATCGAACAATTTGCCTTTGCTGAAGTAATCCCCATCCCGCAGTGCCGCCACATCCTGGAAGCACAGGCTACGCTCGGTGCCGGCGACGAACACCGACTGCTGGTCTGAGTTACCGGCGGTGAAGTGGTTGAACGCCAAGTTCAGCAGGATCGCCATGATCGCCGAGGAGCTGATCCCCGAGTGGAAAATGGTGGCGAACCAGCTGGGGAACTGATCGTAGAAACTTGGTGCGGCGATGGGGATCATGCCGAAACCGATGGAGGTGGCGACGATGATCAGGTTCATGTTGTTGCGGTAATCGACCTTGGACAACGTACGGATCCCACTGGCCGCCACGGTGCCGAACAACACGATCCCGGCGCCGCCCAGTACCGAGGTCGGTACCGCCGCAATCACCCGGCCCATAAAGGGCAACAGACCAAGGATCACCAGGAACAGGCCGCCCGTGGCCACCACATAACGACTCTTGACCCCGGTCACCGCCACCAGGCCGACGTTCTGGGCGAAGGCGCTTTGCGTAAACGAGCCGAAGATCGGCGCGAACATGCTCGACAACATGTCCGCACGCAGGCCGTTGCCCAGGCGCTTGGAGTCAACCTTGGTGTCGATGATCTCGCCCACCGCGAGGATATCCGCCGAGGTTTCCACCAGCGTCACCATGACCACGATGCACATGGAAAGGATCGCGGCCACATGGAAGGTCGGCATGCCGAAATGGAACGGCGTGGGGAAACCGATCATCGGGCCTTGGGCCACGGTAGAGAAGTCCGCCATGCCCAGGAACACTGCGATCAGCGTACCAAACACCATCGCCAGCAGGATCGACAGGCGCGAGATCGTGGCGCTGCCCACCTTGCTCAACAACAGCACCAGCACCAGGGTGATGGCCGCCAGGCCAATGTTCGGCATGCTGCCGAAATCCGCGGCACGGCTGTTGCCGCCCATGGCCCAACGGGCGGCGACCGGCATCAGCGTCAGGCCGATGGTGGTAATCACGATCCCGGTCACCAGGGGCGGGAAAAACTTGGTAATTCGCGAAAAGATCGGGGTGATCAGCAACCCGATCAACGACGCGGCCATCACCGCGCCAAGGATCGCCGGCACACCGCCCGCACCATCGCTGCCGACAATCGCCACCATGGTCGCCACGCCGGCAAACGACACCCCTTGCACCAGCGGCAACTGGCAGCCAAAAAACGGCAGGCCCAGGGTTTGCAACAACGTGGCCAGGCCACCGGCAAACAACGACGCCGCGATCAACAGGCCAATATCGGCTGGAGATAACCCGGCCGCCTGGCCAACGATCAACGGCACGGCGACGATGCCGCCGTACATAGTCAGTACATGCTGCAGGCCGTAAGCCATGTTGGCAGCGACGCCAAGATTCTCATCTTCTGGCCGTTGCGGTGACGCCTTCGGGATAGTCATGGTGAGGGGATCTCTGTTTTTGTTGTGCGCTCACTGTATGCAATAGAAAGATTGGATGTCCATAGAGTTGTATACAATCATTTCCACAAGATACCTGCCATCGACGTTACAAAAATCCATTCAGCCGCCCTGCCCCAAGGCTTGAAGCCGTGCCCACAAGGACCTGAAAAAAATGCTCAACCGCACGCTGCGCATCCACTCTGCGGCCATTTGCTACTTCGATATGGTCCGTCGCTGCCATTCGATCCGCGAAGCCGCGCGCCGGCTGAACGTGGCATCGTCCGCAGTGAACCGGCAAATTCTCAAGCTTGAAGACGAAGTCGGCGCGCCTCTGTTCGAACGCCTGCCCGGCGGGCTGCGCCTGACCGCTGCCGGGGAAATCCTGACCCGCCATGTGACCCTGGTGCTGCAGGATGTGGAACGGGTACGCGGCGAACTGGAAGGATTGAACCAAGTGCAGACCGGGCATGTGGAAATCGCCACGGTGGAAGGCGCCACGGTGGAGTTGTTGCCGGCCGTGCTCAAGCGCATGCGCCAGCGCTATCCGGCGGTGACCATCGGTGTGACCGTGCAGGGTTCACAATCGATTCCGGCAGCGGTGATCAACGGCCAGGCGGACCTGGGGCTGGCTTTTGCCCTGCCGCGCAGCGCAGAAACCACGCAACTGTGTGTCGGCCATTTCCGCCTTGGTGCGTTGGTGGCTCCGGGTCACCCACTGGCCTCCCACGCCAGCGTCAGCTACACCCTGTGCGCTGAACACGGGGTGATCCAGGCCAACAGCGAGCTGTCGATCCACCACTTGATCGCCCCGCTGCACAAGCGTTCGCCGGCTGCGCACAAGCCGTTGCTGCAAAGCAACTCCATGGAACTGGCGCGGCAGTTGGCGCGTCAGCAGTTGGGGGTGGCGTTCCAGACGCGGATCGGGATCGAGGCCGATTTGGCCAGGGGTGAGTTGCTGCATATCCCCCTGAGTGATCAGGGCGGAATGTTCAGCGACCTGGGGCTGTATGCGCGCAAGGGTCGGGATTTGCCTACGGCAGTCGAGTCGATGGCCCACCTGATCAGCGAGGAAATCGCTTTGCGTGAACGCGAGGAATTACCCTGTACACCACGCATTTCCTGACCTTTTGGCCAACTTCAGTGCTGCCGATTCGGCAGCGGCCCAGTCGACATTCTGTTCTTTGAGCGTCACCGAGGTTGTGCCGATACTGCGCCCGGCAGCCCTTGCACGGCTGCCAAGAGCCAAAACGCCAAAGGAATTAAAACAATGAAAAAGGCACTGCACGGCGCAACCGTATTATTCACCCTCCTCGGCGGCGGGGAGGCTGTCGCGGTGGAGTGGATGAACAACAGCGTAGGATTTCGCTACGGGCAACAGTTCACCAATCCGAACAACCCCGACGACTTCAGCAAACGCATCTACAGCTTCACCCACGCCAGCGGCTACCAGTACGGCAGTAACTTCCTCAACCTCGACGTGTTCCTGTCCGACAGCCGCGACCCGCGCAAGGGCACCGATCACGGCGGCAGTGAAGTGTATGCGGTCTATCGGCACCAGCTGTATGCGTCACGGATATTTGACCAGCCGCTGGGCACGGGGCTGATCAAGGATTACGCGCTGACCCTGGGGTTCGACGCCAACCGCAACAACAACCTGGCCTCGGCGAAAAAGCGCGCCCTGGTGATCGGGCCGACCCTGAAGTTCAACACGGTCGGGGTGCTGGACCTGAGCCTGATGTACTACAAGGAAAACAACCATTCCGGAATCCCCGGGGCGAAGGATCCGAACCACACCTTCGACGACACCTACATGCTCAACCTGACCTGGATGCGCCCGTTCGAGATCGGCAACCATGGCGCAAAATTCCAGGGGTTCATCAACCATGTCGGGGACAAGGGCCACGACTACAACAGTCGCGACACTGCGGCCGAGACCCTGATGCGCACCGCGCTGATGGTCGCGGTACGGCCAGGCAAAAGCGTCAAGCCCAACCTGTACCTGGGCGTGGGCTACGAATACTGGCATAACAAGTTCGGTGTGGATGGCGGCCGTGGTAGCCGCACCTCGACACCAACCGTGAACATGGAAGTGACGTTTTAAGCCGCCGCCAGCTCCGACTCATCCGACTTGGGCCGCGCCAGCCAATACCCCAGCACCGCCAGCGGCGCGGTCGCCAGCATCACGATTGCGGTGATCTGCAAGGGTTCCTCGATCAGCGACGACACCAGCAGGCTGGCGACAAAGCACAAGCCCAGTTGCAGGGTGTTTTGCAGCGCGGCAGCCTTGCCGGAGTTTTCCGAAAAAGGCATCAGCGCATTCGCCACCACAATCGGGTAGCTGGCGCCGTTGACCAGGGCCATCAGGCAGAACGGAATCAGCAAGGTGGTCAGTGTCGGCACCGTCAGGGTCGCCACCAGATACAGCGCCACCATGCTGATGCAGTACGCCACCAGCAACCAGGGCAACAGGACTTTGCCCTGGAACCGTTGCAAGGCACTGCGGCAACTGTAGCCACCCACCAGAAACGCCAGGGTCGGCAGGACATAGCTCAGGCCAATGTCATTGGGGCTGTAACCCATGCCACCAAGAATAAACGGCGATGCGGTCAGCCAGGCGAAGAAACTGGCGGAGCATGCGGCAAAGATCATCACGTTGCCGGTGAACACCCGCGACTTGAACAGTTGCCCGTAGCCCAACCGGACTTTTTCGCCGTCGCCAGCCAGGCGTTTGGGCATGGATTTGAGCAACAACGTTGGCACCAGCAATAACAGCGAGACGCCCAGCAACACGGCGAAGATCGCCTGCCAGCCCCAGTGATTCAACACCACCGCGCCCAACAGCGGCGCCAGCGCCGGTGACAGGGACATCAGCGGCATGATGCTGGCAAACACCCGATGCGCCTTGTCGGCCGGGTAACGGTCAATCACCAGCGCCTGCCAACTGACAGCGGCGCTGCACACCCCGATCGACTGCACAAACCGCAACGCCAGCAGTTGCGGCGCGGTCTCGACCCAGAACATCCCCAGGCAGCCGAGCACAAACAGACTCAGGCCGGCCAGCAGGATTGGCTTGCGCCCCAGGCGGTCAGACAGCGGCCCCCAGAGCAGTTGCCCCACGGCAAAACCGGCGAGGAAGATGCTCAGACTGGCGCCCACCGCACCGGGTGAAATCTGCAGGTGTTCGCCCATGGCGCCGAACGCGGGCAAATACATATCCATGGCCAGGTAGCCGAGCATGCTCAGCCCCGCCAGGTACCAGGTGAAACCAAAAGAGTTTTTCATTGAAGCCTTGTAGGTCCTGCCATCAAACAATTTGCTGACTGGCGCCTATTATGAAGCTGACAGCCGCCCTGTGAAGCGATAATAATTGGACACTCTTATCAATATTTTTGAAGGCAGAACCCATGTGGTCCGAATACTCCCTGGATGTGGTGGATGCGGTGGCGCGTCACGGCAGCTTCAGCGCCGCCGCCCAGGAACTGCACCGCGTACCCTCGGCCATCAGTTACACAGTACGACAAATCGAGGAATGGTTGGCGGTGCCGTTGTTTATCCGCCGCCACCGTGATGTGGAACTGACACCTGCCGGCCGCCTGTTTATCGACGAAGCCCGCGGCGTGATGAAAACCATGCTCGGTACCCGCCGTCTGTGCCAGCAGGTGGCCAATGGCTGGAGCGGCCAGTTGAAAGTGGCGGTGGATTCCATCGTCAAGCAGCAGCGGTGCCGGCAACTGGTACTGGATTTCTATCGCCAGTTCCCGGAAGTGGAATTGTTGCTGGAATACGAGGTGTACAACGGGGTGTGGGACGCCCTGGCTGACGAGCGCACCGACATCGTGATCGGCGCCACCAGCGCGGTGCCGGTGGCCAGCCACTTTACGTTTCGCGACATGGGGCTGTTGAACTGGCTGTGCGTGGTCAGCGCCCGGCATCCGCTGGCGCAGGTCGAGGGTTTACTCAGTGACGATCAACTGCGGCCCTTTGCATCACTGTGTATGACCGACACCTCGCGCAACCTGCCCAAGCGCGATACCTGGACCCTGGACAACCAGCGACGCCTGGTAGTCCCCAACTGGGCATCGGCCATGGATTGCCTGCAGGACGGGCTGTGCGTCGGCATGGTTCCGGCGCACCTGGTGCAACCGCTGATCGACAGCGGCGAACTGGCCGCCCTGCAACTGTCCCGGCCCTTCCCGGCCAGCCCGTCCTGCGTGGCCTGGGCGCAGAACAAACTGTCCCCGGCCATGACCTGGCTGCTGGAATACCTGGGGGATAGCGAAACGATGAACCAGGAGTGGCTGAACGGGCCAGGTTTACAGTAACCGCGCGATGCCCCGCACGATCATCTCCACTTCCTTGCTATCCAGGGTCAGGGGCGGCAGCAGGCGAATGACCTTGCCCCGCGTGACATTGAGCAACAAACCCTGCTCCCGTGCGGCCCGCTCGGCCAGGTCGCGCTGCGGCGTGGCCAGTTCAATGCCGATCATCAAACCGCGCCCACGGATCGCCAGCACTTGCGGGTGCTCGCTCAATTCCACCCGCAGCCGCGCCAGCAGCCGCTCGCCTTGACGCGCGGCGTTCTCCAGCAGGCCTTGCTCCTCAATGATATCCAGCACCGTACAACCCACACGGCACGCCAGTGGGTTACCGCCAAAGGTGCTGCCATGGCTGCCGGGGGTGAAGAGCTTGGCTACCGGGGCACGCGCCAGGCAGGCGCCAATCGGGATACCGTTGCCCAGCCCCTTGGCCAGGGTCATGACGTCCGGGACAATGCCCTCCTGCTGGAAGGCAAACCAGGTGCCGGTACGGCCAACGCCGGTCTGGATCTCATCGAGCATCAATAACCAACCGTGCTGGCTACAGTGCGCACGCAAGGCTTTCAGATAGCCCGGCGGGGCGAGTTGCACGCCACTTTCACCCTGGATCGGCTCCAGCAACACCGCGACGACCCTGGGGCCGAACTCACGGGTCAGCGCCTCCAATGCCGCCAGGTCACCAAAGCCAATCTTGATGAAATCCCCCGGCAAACGCTGAAACCCCAGGCGCACTGATGGCCCATCACTGGCGGCCATGGTGCCTAGGGTACGGCCGTGGAAGGCATTCTCCATGACCACCACCAGCGGCTGCTCTATGCCCTTTTTCCAGCCATGCAGGCGCGCCAGTTTCAACGCTGTTTCATTGGCTTCGGCGCCGGAGTTGTTGAAGAACGCCTGATCCAGGCCCGACAACTGGGTCAGCCGTTGCGCCAGGCGCTGCTGCCAGTCAATGCCGTACAAGTTGGAAGTATGCAACAGCAACCCGGCCTGCTCGCTGATTGCCGTCACCAGCCGTGGGTGGGAGTGACCGACATTGGTCACGGCCACCCCGGCCACGGCGTCGAGGTACTCACGGCCTTGCTGGTCCCACAGGCGTGTGCCCAGGCCACGGGTAAAACTCAGGGCCAGGGGTTGATAGGTGGTCATCAGGCAAGCGGCGGTCATGGCATAGGGCTCCATCGGGGTCAGGGCCTTAGTATCGTTAGCCACTCAAGCTGGATAAACTGCACATATATGCAATGACTTTGAATCAAGGGTTGATAATGGATCTGTTCCAGGCAATGACCGTCTACGTCAAAGTGGTGGAGGCCGGCAGCATGACTGCGGCAGCCCAGGCCTGTGGACTGTCGACCACCATGGTCGGCAATCACCTGCGCGCCCTGGAACAGCGCCTCGGCGTCAGCCTGCTCAAGCGCACCACCCGCAAGCAAAGCCTGACCGAGTTCGGTGGCCTGTATTACCAGCGCTGCCTGGAGGTGCTGGGGCTGGTGGCCAACTCCGAGCAGTTGGCTGAGCAAATCCATACCGAGGCGCCACACGGGCTGCTGCGCATCACCGCCCCGCCGGCGTTTGGTGCCGAGCGCCTGGCACCGGCGCTCAGTGAGTTTTCCCGGCGCTATCCACAGATCCAGCTGTACGTGGTGCTGAGCAATCAAGCCATGGACCTGATCGACAGCGGCTTCGACGTGGCAATCCGCCTGGGTGAGCTGCAACCTTCCAGCCTGATCGCCCGGCCGTTGCAGGACTACACCATGACCCTGTGCGCCTCGCCGCAATACCTGGCGCGCCGGGGTACGCCCCAGCAGCCCATGGATTTGCAGGACCATGACTGCCTCGCGTTTGCCTACCCTTCGACCGATGACTGGCGCAACGCCGACAAACTCTGGCGCCTGCGGGGCCCCGAGGGTGAAGTTGAAGTCGCCGTGTCCGGCCCCATGACCATCAACAGTTCCCAGGCCCTGCATCGTGCCGCCGTCGAAGGCATGGGCATCGTGATGCTGCCCGACGCCCTGGTCGGCGCCGATCTGCTGGCGGGCAGGCTGGTGGCGCTGCTGCCAGGCTATCAGTCACCTTCGCGCTCGATGCATCTTCTCTATGCGCAGGACCGCTATCGCCTGCCCAAGCTGCGGGCCTTTGTCGACTTCGTGATCGAACAATGGGCGCGCTAGAAACTCAGCCCCAGGGCCTGCAGTTGGCGGCGGGTCTGCTCGGGTGATACGTGATGAATGCCACGCCAGCCCAAGGCACTGGCGGCATTGGCGTTTTCGGCCACATCGTCGATAAACACCACTTGCTCAGGCTCGATGTCCGGCAAATCAGCACGCACCTGATCGAGGCTCGCGCGGTAGATCGCCGGGTCAGGCTTGATCAGCTTGACCTCGCCGGACACCACGATATTGCGAAAGTACTTCAAGAAGGGATAGTTGGCGCGGGCATAGGGGAAGGTTTCAGCCGACCAGTTGGTCAGGCCGAATAGCGGCACTTTGGCTTCATGCAGGTCTTCAAGAATCGCCACGCCATCTGCGAGCGGGCCGCGCAGCATTTCATGCCAGCGCTCGTAGTAGGCCCGAATCAAGGCCTCATGTTGCGGGTGTTTGGCGATCAGGGTGCGGGTGGCCTCGGCCAGGGTGCGCCCAGCATCCTGTTCAGTATTCCAGGCCTGGGTGCAGATGTTGTCGAGGAACCATTGCCGCTCCTCGTCACCGGTAATCAGTTTGCGATACAGGTGCTGCGGGCTCCAATCAAACAGGACACCGCCGAAATCAAAAACTACTGCACGAATCGTCATGGAGATCCTCCGTTAGCTCAGTGTGATAACGGATGCAGTCTGGCACAGCGAGGTTACGAAAGGACAAACGAGGGACGGTAGGACGGTTCGTAAATGTGAGCTTTTTTGTAGGAGCCGGCTTGCCGGCGAAAATCTTCAATGATCACGCGGGGTGCCTGGCACCCCGCGTTGTTCTCAGGTTTTTCGCCGGCAAGCCGGCTCCTACAGAGGGTTAAGCCTGGACCAGGCCTTCGATCTTCACGGTCGGATTGACGTCGGCCTCATAATCCACGCCATCGATCTCAAAACCGAACAAGCGCAGGAATTCCGCCTTGTAGCCGGCAAAATCGCTGATCTCGTTGACGTTGTCGTCGGTGACCTGGTTCCACAGCGCCGCTACGGCGTCCTGGACCTTCGGCTCCAGCTCAGCCAGGTCGGCACGCAGGCGACCGTCGGCGTCCAGCTTAGGCTCGCTGCCGTACAGGCTGTCCTTGAACAGGCCGTAGACCTGCTCGATGCAGCCTTCGTGGGTACCCTGCTCTTTCATCACTTTGAACAGCAGCGACAGGTACAGCGGCATGATCGGGATCGCCGAACTGGCCTGGGTGACCACGGCCTTGAGCACCGATACACGGGCATCGCCCTTGAGTGCCGCGAGGTTGTCGCGCAGGGTCAGGACTTTCTTGTCGAGGTCTTTCTTGGCCTCGCCGATGGAGCCGTTCCAGTAGATATCCTGGGTCAGCTTTTCACCCAGGTAGGTGAACGCAGTGGTCTTGGCGCCTTCGGCCAGCACGTCGGCGTCGCGCAGGGCGTCGATCCACAGCTGCCAGTCTTCGCCACCCATCACTTTGACGGTACCGTCGATTTCTTCCTGGGTTGCAGGTTCCAGTGTGGTGTCGACCACAACGCCCTTGTCGGTGTTGATCCCGCGCAGGGTCACAGCCTTGCCGATCGGCTTGAGGGTGGAGTTGTGCACCACGCCTTGCGGGTCGGTACGGCGTGGCGCGGCCAGGCTGTAGACCACCAGGTCGATCTTGCCCAGGTCTTTCTTGATGGTTTCGATGGTCAGGCGCTTGATCTCGTCAGAGAACGCATCGCCATTGATGCTCTTGGCGTACAGGCCTTTTTGCGCGGCAAACTTGTGGAAAGCGGCGCTGTTGTACCAGCCGGCAGAGCTGAGCTTGCCTTCTTCGCCTTCTTTCTCAAAAAACACGCCGAGGGTATCGGCGCCACAACCAAAAGCGGCACTGATACGCGCTGCCAGGCCATAGCCGGTGGACGCACCGAGCACCAGGACTTTCTTCGGGCCGCCTTCGATGGCACCGTGTTCGGTCACGTAGTCGATCTGCTCTTTGACGTTCGCTTCGCAGCCAACAGGGTGAGCGGTCACACAGATAAAGCCACGAACCCGCGGTTTGATGATCATAAAATTTCTGCCTCTTCCAAGGTGCCGATGGCCAATGGTGGCCATTACGGCGTCAATCGTACTGGTCTATGACGTCCGAAAAACCGAAGCGTCACGATAGTCGCAATTCTTCTGTTCTCAAAATCCAATCCACAGCGGGGAAAGGCACTCTATTTTTCCGACATGAACGCAGATTCAGCACATTCTGCGGCATGATGAGGCTGTACGGAGTTTGCGTCCTGCCTGTAGGGCAGGGAAAATGCCCGTCCTGTGCGACCGTATTCGGCGCTCGTCATCCTCATGCCACTGGCTGTTCATCACCCGGTGGCTGCGCTTTCAGGGAATAAGAATGCCTCAACGCCAAGTCATCAATGCCTCCGTCAGCCCCAAGGGCAGCCTCGAAACGCTGTCGCAACGTGAAGTCCAGCAACTGAGCGAAGCCGGCTCCGGCAGCATCTATACACTTTTTCGCCAGTGCGCCCTGGCAATCCTCAACACCGGCGCTCATATCGACAACGCCAAGACCATCCTCGACGCCTACAAGGACTTTGAGGTGCGCATCCATCAACAGGATCGTGGCGTGCGCCTGGAGCTGTTGAACGCACCGGCTGACGCGTTCGTGGATGGCGAAATGATCGCCAGTACCCGCGAGATGCTGTTCAGCGCCCTGCGCGACATCGTCTATACCGAGAACGAACTGGACAGCCAGCGCATCGACCTGAGCACCTCCCAGGGCATCACCGACTACGTGTTCCACCTGCTGCGCAACGCGCGTACGCTGCGGCCCGGAGTCGAGCCGAAGATCGTGGTGTGCTGGGGTGGGCACTCGATCAATACCGAAGAATACAAATACACCAAGAAAGTCGGGCATGAACTGGGCCTGCGCAGCCTTGATGTATGTACCGGTTGCGGCCCTGGCGTGATGAAAGGTCCGATGAAGGGTGCGACCATTTCCCACGCCAAACAACGTATCACCGGCGGGCGCTACCTGGGCCTTACCGAGCCCGGCATCATCGCCGCCGAAGCGCCAAACCCGATCGTCAACGAACTGGTGATCCTGCCGGATATCGAAAAACGCCTGGAAGCCTTTGTGCGCGTAGGCCATGGCATCATCATCTTCCCGGGCGGCGCGGGCACGGCCGAAGAGTTCCTGTACCTGCTGGGTATCCTGATGCATCCGGACAACCACGACGTGCCGTTCCCGGTGATCCTCACCGGGCCAAAACAGGCCGCGCCGTACCTGCAACAACTGCATGCGTTTGTCGGCGCGACCCTGGGCGAGGCGGCCCAGGCCCACTACCAGATCATCATCGACAACCCCGCTGAAGTCGCGCGGCAGATGACTGCCGGTTTAAAAGCCGTGAAACAATTCCGCCGCGAGCGCAACGACGCCTTCCACTTCAACTGGCTACTGAAGATCGACGAAGGCTTCCAGCGCCCGTTCGACCCGACTCACGAAAACATGGCCAGCCTGCAACTGAGCCACGCGCTGCCGCCCCATGAGCTGGCAGCCAACCTGCGCCGGGCGTTCTCCGGGATCGTGGCGGGTAACGTCAAGGACAAAGGCATCCGCCTTATCGAGCAAAACGGCCCGTACGAAATCCACGGCGACCTGGCCATCATGAAGCCACTGGATGAGCTGCTGAAGGCATTTGTGGAACAGCACCGGATGAAATTGCCCGGTGGAGCGGCGTATGTGCCGTGCTATCGCGTGGTGCAGTAACAGGCAAACTGCCAGGTCATATGTTGTAGTGTTTTAAGGGCCTTTTACAGGTGTCGTTGGCAGGAATCCGGACTAGGTTTTATCTATTCCGACCCACCGACACCTAAAGAGCGACCTATGGACCAACGGATCTTGTCTTCCATCATTCCTTACCCTAGGGTAAGGAATATCCCGATGGAGATCTTCATTATGGCCACCGCCACACTCACCTCAAAAGGGCAAATCACTATCCCCGTTCAAGTTCGGACCGCATTGGGCCTGGACACCGGAGACCGGGTGGAGTTTGTCGAAATGGAAGATGGCAAGTTTGCCATCATCGCCGCCAACCATAGCGTCCAGGACCTCAAGGGCCTGATCCGCAAACCCGCCCAGGCCGTCAGCATTGAACAGATGAACCAGGCCATCGCCACACAGGGAGCGAAGGCTGGATGATAGGCCTGGATACCAATGTGCTGGTGCGCTATGTCACCCAGGATGATCCGGTTCAATCGGCCAAGGCCTCAAGCCTGATCGAATCCTTCACTGCCACTTCACCGGGGTTTGTCAGCCTGGTTTCGGTAGTGGAGTTGGTGTGGGTATTACAAAGCTGCTACCAATGCCCCAAGACGCAAGTGGTGGCGGTTCTGGAAACCCTGCTGCGCACCCGTGAGCTGATCATCGAACATACCGAACTCATCTGGCAGGCTGTGCGCCGATTTACCACGACCAAGGCTGATTTCGCCGACTGTCTGATCGAGCGCTGTGCCCACGCTGCCGGGTGCGAATACACCGCCACCTTTGATATCGACACCGCAAAGGCCACCGGCATGCGACGCCTGGACTGATCCCTGGCGTTGCTGCAATGCATCTGCTTTGGTAAAACCTGTATTCCACCGCCCCTTGAGAGACCGCCCAACGTGCGCACGCTTCTGCTCGCTGCCTTGCTCCTGACACCCGCCCTGGCCCAGGCGCAAACCATCGCCTGGCCCGACCTGCCCGAGAGTTGTTTCGTCAGCGGGCGGTCTGCCACCAACGACGATGTCGACAATGGTTGTGCGGCGTTTCTGATCAATGTGAAAGGCAAGGCGGCAGGTACACCGATCAAGATGGATATTCCTCAATACGCCCTGCACGTCGAAGCGGGTACAGGCAAGGAGACACCAGTGATCATCATCCAGGCGGAACAGAACGGTGATATCAAGGCTGTGGGGTACAAGGAACTGGGTACCGAGCAACTGGGGGCGGCGTTGCTCAAGGAAGTGCGGCTGTTGGGAACAAAAAAACCGAGCTAGAGCCCAGCCCTAAACCTCTTCGATAAAAAGCCGCAATCAAAAACCCGCTGACCGTTACCGGTTCAGCGGGTTTTCAAGTGTCGACTCAATCCTGTTTCAGAACCTGGTCAACCGCTTACAGCGCGATATCAGCCGCAGGCTTGCTCGGCTCGGCCGCAGGCTTGGCAGCCTCGGTCGCTTGCGGAGCGGGCATTGCAGGAATGGCAGGCGGAGGCGTCAGTTGCAGAACCTTGGCGGTGTAGGCCCATTCTTGCGCAACACGCTCAGGGCTACCGTTCAGCTTGGTGCCATAGCTAGGCACGATCTGCTTCAGTTTTTCCTGCCAGGCCGGGGTGGCGACCTTGTCCTTGAACACTTTTTCCAGCACGGTCAGCATGATCGGCGCTGCGGTGGACGCACCAGGCGATGCACCCAGCAGGCCGGCGATGGTGTTGTCGGCGGAGCTGACCACTTCGGTACCGAGTTTCAGGACGCCGCCCTGCTCTTCGTCACGCTTGATGATCTGCACACGCTGACCGGCTTGCCACAGGCGCCAGTCTTCTTTCTTGGCGTTCGGGAAGTACTCTTGCAGCGCCTTGAAGCGGTCGTCATCCGACTGCATCAGTTGGCCGGCAAGGTACTCGACCAGTGGGTATTCGCGGATACCGACTTTGGTCATTGGCCAGATGTTGTGGGTGGTGGTGCTGGTCAGCAGGTCCAGGTACGAGCCTTCTTTCAGGAACTTGGTGGAGAAGGTCGCGAATGGGCCAAACAGGATCACGCGCTTACCATCCAGCACACGGGTGTCCAGGTGCGGAACCGACATCGGTGGCGAACCCACCGAAGCCTTGCCGTAGGCCTTGGCCAGATGCTGCTCGGCAATCGTTGGGTTCTCGGTTACCAGGAACGAGCCGCCAACCGGGAAGCCTGCATATTCCTTGCCTTCAGGAATGCCCGATTTTTGCAGCAAGTGCAAAGCACCGCCGCCCGCGCCGATGAACACGAACTTGGCGTCGGTCTCGGTCTTCGTGCCGTCTTTCAGGTTTTTGTAGCTGACACGCCACGAACCGTCGGCGTTCTTGGTGATGTCCTGCACTTCGCTCGACAGTTTCAGATCAAACTTCGGCGTGGTCTGCAGGTGAGCAACGAACTGACGGGTAATCTCGCCAAAGTTCACGTCGGTACCGATCGGAGACCAGGTAGCCGCGATTTTCTGGCTCGGGTCACGCCCTTCCATCATCAACGGAACCCACTTCTTGATCTGTACCGGATCTTCGGAGTATTCCATGCCGGCAAATAACGGGCTTGCCTGCAATGCTTCGTAACGCTTCTTCAGGAACTTGATGTTGTCATCGCCCCACACAAAGCTCATGTGCGGAGTGGAGTTGATGAACGAGCGCGGGTTCTTCAGAACGCCTTGCTGAACCTGCCACGACCAGAACTGGCGGGAAATCTGGAATGCTTCGTTGATCTCGACCGCTTTCGGGATCTCAACGGTGCCGTCCTTGTTTTCCGGGGTGTAGTTCAACTCAGCCAGGGCCGAGTGACCGGTACCGGCGTTGTTCCAACCGTTGGAGCTTTCTTCGGCGACGCCGTCCAGGCGCTCGACCATCTCCATCGACCATTGCGGCTCCAGCTCATTGAGCCAGACACCCAGGGTCGCACTCATGATGCCGCCGCCGATCAGCAGCACATCAACTTTCTTTGCCTCTTCCGCCTGAACGGAAGTAATCCCCATCGACAAAGCCAGCCCCAGCAGGGCAGTGTTCACTTTTTTAAACATCGTAGCACCTATGATAAAACGCCTTCCGCCCTACCG
The DNA here is from genome assembly GCF_900004755.1 of Pseudomonas sp. 25 R 14. Lineage (NCBI taxonomy): Bacteria > Pseudomonadati > Pseudomonadota > Gammaproteobacteria > Pseudomonadales > Pseudomonadaceae > Pseudomonas > Pseudomonas sp. 25 R 14. The sequence continues at coordinate 61,864 of NZ_CVTS01000023.1, forward strand.
TCCTCGACCTTCCGGCAACCGTGGTTCACAAAACATCAGGCAATGTTTTGCTGGCTCCCGTACTCGCAAGAACTGCAGGGTGGGCACACAAGGCCGACGTATCGACCTCACTTTTATGTCCCTTCTGCGCTGACTTCTTATCATTATTGGCTTCAGCTACCTCGGCGACAGCTACCCTGCCGGTACGCATTCGGGAGTGCGTACCAGAGAGAGAATAGACCAAGATGGCGCGCAGAATATCATGGTCCGGCTGGATCGGGCGTCTGTTCTGGACTTGGCGGTCGTGTTGGTAACTGGCTCAGCGCCACCTCAACAGACTGGCGAAGACGCTCAGGCGTAACGCCATCCCTCGCCTGGATGGAAATACCGTGCAAAAAGGTCGCATAAAAGTCCCCCAGCGCCTGCACGTCGATATCCTCGCCAAGTTCGCCGCTTTCCTGCCCGTATTGCAATCTGTCGATAATCGACTGGGTACGTTGCCGGCGGTGCTCACGCAGCCATTGCTGAACTTCGACACCGTCCGGGCTGGTGCTGCTTGCGGCACTCACCACCAGGCAGCCGCCGGGACGACCCGACTGCGTGTATGTGCTGATGGCATCGTCCAACATGCCCCTGATCGCGCTTCTCAGGTCTGCCTGCGCCAGCGCATAGTCGGCAAAGCCACCCTCGCCGCTTTCATATAAAGCCACCGCCTCACGGAACAGCGCCTGCTTGCTGCCAAAAGCGGCGTAAATCCTCGCCGAGGCAATGCCCAGCGCCTCCACCAGCGCCGACATGCTGGTGCCCTCGTACCCTTGCTCCCAGAACAACAACATGGCGCGCTGCAATGCCGCTTCCCTATCAAATTCGCGCGGACGTCCGGCCATTAATTGCTTACCTGTGGGTGTGATTTCATCACTTTAACTCATATCGAGTTGACGGTAATGAATGGGCAGGCCTATTCTTTGTCGATCGACAAACAATAGGAACAATCTGATGCGTACGCTTAAAGGACCTAGTTTGCACCTGGCGCAATTCAGCGCCGCCGAGCCGCCTTTCAATAGCCTGGAGAACATCGCCCAGTGGGCCAGGACACAAGGTTTCAAGGCGCTGCAGATTCCGGCGTGGGACAGCCGATTCTTCAATGTCGAACTGGCTGCGCAAAGCCAAGCGTACTGCGATGACATCAAGGGCATGCTCGGCGACCATGGCCTGCAGATCAGTGAACTGACCAGCCACATTTTTGGCCAACTGGTGGCGGTTCATCCTGCCTATGACGCCCTGTGGGACGCCTCCATTCCAGCGCCGCTGCGAGGTAAACCCCAGGCCCGTACAGAATGGGCGATCGAGCGCATGAAATTGACCATCACTGCCTCGCAAAGGCTCGGTCTTGAAGACCTGGGCACATTTTCCGGCGCCCTCGCCTGGCCCTATCTATTCCCCTTCCCGCAGCGCCCAGAAGGTCTTATCGATGCCGCATTCGATGAGTTGGCCCGGCGCTGGCGACCGCTCCTGGATCTCGCCGATGAGAAAGGCATCAACCTCTGCTACGAAATCCACCCCAGCGAAGACCTCCACGACGGCACCAGCTTCGAGCGCTTCTACGAACGGGTTGACCAGCATCCGCGCTGCCGAATCCTGTTCGACCCCAGCCATTTCGTATTGCAACAACTGGACTACTTGAGCTACCTCGACATTTACCAGTCGTTCATCCGCATGTTTCACGTCAAGGACGCCGAGTTCAACGCCACCGGCCGCCAGGGTATCTACGGCGGATACAGCGACTGGGCCGACCGTGCCGGACGCTTCCGCTCACTGGGTGACGGTCAGGTGGATTTCAAAGGCATTTTCTCCAAGCTGGCCCAATACGACTATCCAGGCTGGGCCACGCTGGAATGGGAGTGCTGCTTGAAAAACCAGGAAGACGGAGCCCGCGAAGGCGTCGAGTTTATCAATCGACACATCATTGAAGTCACCAACCGGGCCTTTGACGACTTCGCCGGTGCACCGGTCGATCAGCGGCAGATCCAGGCTATGCTCGGCCTGCAGCACGAGGCAAGACCATGAGCGCGCACACCGCCACATCGCTGCGTACGGGCGACGATTTCACACATCGCTATGTGCGAATCGACGGCAAGAAAATCCACTGCGTCGTGGCCGGAACCGGGGAGCCGGTGTTGCTGATCCCGGGCTGGCCACAAACCTGGTACGCCTTCCGCCATATCATGCAAGCCCTCGCACTTCAGGGCTTCCAGGCCATTGCTGTCGACCCGCCCGGCCTTGGCAACTCAGACCGGCCTGCACTGGGCTTCGACACCGGTAATATTGCCGACGTGCTCCATCGGACGATGCTGGGGCTCGGGATCTCACGCTATCACCTGGTCGGGCACGATGTCGGCATGTGGGTAGCCTATGCCCTGGCAAGCGACCAGCCACACGCCGTGCGCACACTGACCGTAACCGAAGCCGTCATACCCGGCCTGGCCACACCGCCACCGATTTTTGTCGCGCCGGAACACAACATCTTCCTGTGGCACTTCCTCTTCAACCAGATCCAGGACCTGCCCGAGGCCCTGATTACCGGTCGGGAAGAAACCTACCTCAACTTCATGTTCGATCGCTGGTCATTTCACCGCGATGCCGTCGCCTCCGACGTCTACATTCGCGCCTACTCGACACCCGGCGGCTTGCGTGCGGGGTTCGACTATTACCGCGCGATTCCCGAAACAATCCGGCAAAACACCGAACGCGCTACCCGCATGCTGGAAATGCCAGTACTGGCCATCGGTGCTGAACATGCCACCAACGATGCGCCACTGATAACGCTCCAGGGTCGCGCAACTGACCTGCGCGGGGCGATCATCACGAATTGTGGGCATTTTGTAATGGAGGAAGCACCGGAGGCTTTTTTGGAACACTTGCTCGGCTTTTTGCTGGCGCATCCTGAAGGCTGAGACTTCGTGCCAGACGAGTAACGGGGCAAAGTCGGGAAATTCAGAAATCAGAAAAACCGATGAGAATCATCGAGTTTTTACGGTTTTCCGACAGGCCCAATTGTCGATAATCGCGTCTTCTCAAAAGGGAGGCGCGTATCCAGATGACTGAGGCAAAAAGCTATACGGCCACGGCAAAGTGGCTGCACTGGGGCATGGCGCTCATCTGGATTGTCGCCTGGGTCGTGGGGATCGTGGCCGTTCACTGGCGCGATGAATTCAATCCACAGCATCAACTCACCTTTTTACACAAGGCAATGGCCAGCACGCTGTTATTCCTTATCGTCCTGCGCATCGCCTGGCGCCTGACCCATGCAGCACCCGCGATGCCCGATACGATGACGCCACTGGTCAAACGTGCGGCGTTCATCGGCCATCTGCTGCTGTACATCGTAGCGCTAGTTGGATTGCCAATATCCGGCTGGTACTGGAGTTCGGTCGCCGACAAACCCATCCTGGTTGCGGGCTTATTCTTGCTGCCGCCGCTGGTGGAGGCAGATAAAAGCCTCTATGACCTGGCAAAGGCGATCCACACCTACAGTGCATGGTTATGCGGAGTCCTTGTGGGTGGGCACATGGTGGTGGCGCTGAAACATCACTTTATTGACAAGGACGAAGTGCTAGTCGGGATGTTGCCTGGGCGTGTCGACTGATGTGGGAAGTCTCGCAATACCCGACATCAACGGGGCCACTCCGTTCCTGATAAACGGATCCCCCTTCGCCGCCCCATCCAGATACCTCAATGCCTCTACAAATTTCGTCACCACCACTTTCTCGCCGTTTTTCGGTTGCACCTATGATGGATTGGAACTACTAAACCAAAGAGCCTTTAAAACAAAGGCCTACAGCTAACCCAGCTTTAGCTCGTACCACTTATGTACCACTGGACTCCTTTCGATCCATACCTCCGCCCTGACTAGCCGCCTTAGGCATCAGGCAGATAACGGCCAGAAGCGGCCACTGCAACGTCGTTTGTAGCGGATTGAGCCCTGGATTGCGCAAATATGCAGTCAGCAATTGACTTCACCTTGCGAGACCGCCATATCTGTTTTTTTCCAACGTGGCGAAGGTTTATCTGAAAATGGTGCAAGTGGATGCAAACCTGATTACTGACTGGCAAACATTCCACAGTGTTTTCGCAGAAAAATTCGGCTTTCCTAGCTTCTACGGCCGCAATATGGACGCTTGGGTTGATTGTCTTTCATATCTCGATGACCCCACCGCAGAAATGTCGTCTATCCACGTCCAAAGCGGACAAACGCTTTCATTGGTCATCGACAACGCCCAGAGCTTCAAGCGCCGCTGTCCTGAACAATTTGAAGCGATTGTGGAGTGTGCAGCTTTTGTGAACTGGCGAATCGTCGTTGCTGGCGGCACCCCGCTCCTGGCACTTGCTTTCAATGTTTAAATGCTCGCCCACATCAATCGACAGGGGTGTTATCAACGACTGCGACGGGGCGAAAGTTGACCGCCCGGACAGGCAGAAAACGGCCAGAAGCGGACTGATCGAACCTTGCCTCAGCTTGCGCCCTTTTGAGGCTTCGATATCTCTAGGAGATTCGGGCGATTCGAGCCATCCGTCAACAGAGCAAGTAAATAATTGATAATCTGCTTCAATTACAGTGTCGCTGTTTCCTGCAGAGAAAATATCCATGACCGAGATAAAACGAAAAATGTCCTCTACACAACCAGATAAACGAGAGTGGCATGGGACGCATCACTCTTGGTGTTTTAGTCCGCAGGCATTCCGCTGGACAGGTGAGTATATTTCCGGGCCAAATTTTTTACCGTTAGCGACCGAAATGCGTGCATGGATGTTACAGCTAGGACATCTTTCTCTCATGCCACCTTTGGAGTCGCCGTCAAACGGCGGCTATACAAACAATTATACTGAAAGCGGTATAACTCTTACGCTACTCATGAGTAACTCCGTGACCGCCTCTCATCATTTTGCCACATCCCTAACAGTAAACGAATCTGAAGATGAAGTAAGTGCGGAACTTGAAAGAATTAGACTTCATAACGAATTACTTATTAACTCTGCAAGGTTTTGCGAGGCCGTCATCAAACAGTTGCTTCACTGCACTCAGATTCCAGCATCTCTATATCAACGCATGGCGTTGGGTCAATTGCTTGAATCACCTTGCCCGTATTGCAACAAGAAGAAGGACGTCAAGTCTCACTCTATTTCTTTAGTTGGCACATTAGCGTGTCCATTTGGTCTCTGCCATGCCTTTGAGCATTGTGCCATGAACCATATGAACCTTGTAAATAAATTGCGCAACACGCAAGCTGCACACTCTGAGGTTCAGACGCTAAATATCAGATCCGTCAGCGCATCGAAAGAACAGCTTTACCAAGATTGCGATGCCATACTTAATGATTTTTTACATATGCTTTTGCATTTGCAGGAATTGGAGCAAGCAATACTGGTTGACTTAGCCAAGATGGCAAACGTTATTAATCATCTAAAACGGTCGGGTCTTCCGCCAGAAGATTGCAATTTCGAACTTGCTCCAGGCCAACCTTTCGTATTCGATCCCACCCAGGAAAAGGGCATCACTCATTAAAATACGAAGCGGAAATACCGAAGAAACACACACTTTTGGCTGCACCCATCCGGTGACAGCCTGGGTGACATATGAAGTTGCCAGTTGTGTACAATTCAAACTAAATGCATGAAATGACCGATTAAATGGAGGGCCAAAGGCTGTCATGACTCATTACTGCCGTATAGGGCTGAGTGTTTCCGGCCAGCAGTAAACATTCGATTTCCTGTGTTAACGCCCCAAATCAGCAATCCATTAGATTGAATAAGTCAATCAAACATATAAAAGCAATAAAACTCACTCATTAAAATATTCACACATCAACGACAAATCCTAGAGTGCGGCAAACTTTTGCAACCTTCTCTGTCAGTGGCTGAACATCATGAAAGTCGATATAGCGGAAGCGCATCCCTTCAGAGTTGGTTGAGAGCTTGCAGCCTAAATCTATGCATTGTTGAGAGGATAAGTCGGTAAAAACTGCTAACTCTTTATGCTTACCAGAAGTGAGCCCTTCGTAGTCACCTGCGAAAACTATCGCTTTATATGGGAGATTTTGCTCTAACCCTTTGGGAAAACTGATGATGGGTACAGTGATACACCGAACCCGTAGACGTTTAAAGCCATCGATGACGCTGTCATTATGACTATCTTTCTTTCCTCCCGTCAAAATAATAACCGGGGGACTCTGCCATGTCTTGAAACCTTCATAATGATCACAAAGCTCTCTGCCATACACAGACTTGATAAATAACATTCCTAGATCTGTAATACCTTCAGGCTTTATTAGCCCCAGTTGGCGTAGAGTCTCAACTGAAAGCGATCTAATTACTCCAAGCTTGTGCTGGTTAAATACGTCGCTTTGCGATAGGACACCGTATCCGTGCTCAGGGATCAACTCATGTTTCGTCGCTATGTGTGCCAGCCTTAACAACTCAAGATCCTCATGAGCAAGCTGCTTGAGCGCAAGCATGAAGTGGCGGCGATACTCTTTATCTAAAGAGCCAAACTTTAACGCGACTGTTAATTGAGCATAGGCTTCAGCTTTATTGCTATCACTATCATTCACGCAAGCCTGAAGCAGATCAGCGAATTCAATTTCTGTGGCTAACGCATTGGCAGTAGCATAGTCAGCCGTTGATATACAATTGACCAACGCCTCGCAATAACGCCCTATGCGAATTTTTTTTGTTCGTCGTGAAATTCACGCAAGTACTTCATGGCGGTCGCGGGCTTGTCGAGACCAGGAATTAATTCTGCGAGTTGCAATCCATATTTTTCGGCTTTTCTCAGAAATTTAAGATTTTCTTTGCCGTCTTCATTAATTTTCATGCGTACTCTCAAATCGTTTCTTGAATCCGGCGGCCATTGCACCGAATCGCCCCTAGTTTCCTAGGCGCATCCGATTGGCTGCTTTTGGCCAACGGCAGCTTTGGGTCGTTTGCTGCCAGTCAGGCGCAGACTCAACAGCTTTATCGGTGATGGATTGGAACTATTAAACCAAAGAGCCTTTAAAACAAAGGCCTACAGCTAACCCTGCTTTAGCTCGTACCACTTATGTACCATTGGACTCCTTTCGATCCATACTTCCGCCCTGACTAGCCGCCTTAGGCATCAGGCAGATAACGACCCAATGCGGCCAATCGCACGACGTGGCGTCTGACCAAAAGTGGATTACAGCTGTGCGCTAGCTGTCCAGGAATTCAAGCGACAAGTTTCAGCAGATTTTCCAACAGGTCTTTAAGCTCAGCGCGATCGTTATCGTTTTCCCGGTACGTAGACCGTTGGAGGATCTGCTCAGCCGTCATCAGCGGCCAGAGTTTATCGATCACATCGTCCGCTTTGATACCCACTGCTTTGCCAATAATTTTTTTGGCGTCGCAGGTGTCAGTGAAAGCCACCAGTATCCCCGTTTTCGCGTTGATCATATCGGGACAAAGGTAGTTCTCGATTTCCCGTTTACGTGTCGAATAGAAAGCACGGCCCTGCCCCTCGACTTCTTGCTTACGCTTTAAAATCGCGGCGACCTGCTCAGGGCTCCCACCAATGTCAGAGTCCAGAAACACGCACCAAGGTAGTCCGAGTTTATCGGCAAGGTTGAGAGTGACCCAGTGCTTCACGCTGCCACAACCACCAATCAGGATAGGGACAATGCCAGCGTCCTCAAGACTGGCATGAACATGACCACCGGCCTTTAGGATATTCGAAACGTGGCGCAGGAAGGTGACATCGGACTTGCCTTCCACCAGCACTACGCCTTTTGCCCGCTCCATCCCGGTCTCGGGTAGTACGCCCAGGCTCTCGGCAGCCTCCTTGAGTACTTCTTGACTGGGCATCTTGACGATGGGGATGCCGTTCTCGTCCCTCGTGACATAACGGATACCTTCAATGGGGATCAAACCCGCTAGTGCAGGGACGTGTGTAGTAACAATGATCTGCCGATTTGTCTGATTGGATAGTTGCAGCAGCGCCTTCATCAGCATCATCTGATAGTTGGGGTGCTGAGAAGTCTCCGGCTCTTCAATGGCATAGATCACATTGCGCGGGCTTCCAGCTACTGCATTTTTCTCTGCCTCGGCTCGGAAGAAGTTGAGCAAAATGAGACGACGTACGCCACTACCGCGTTTGTTGATGGGGATTCCGTTCTCTCCTTCCAGAGTGAAGTTGAAGGTCCATTTGGGCTTTTCTTTGAAGCGCGGAGTCAGCTCATTAGCCAGCTCAGGCGCCATTTCCCGAAGCTTGTTAAGGGTGCGTTCGGCTACATCTAGCACGCTGCTTTCGATTTGCCGCTCCAGTTCACTTATCTGTACTTGAAGCGCAGCCTGGGCCTCTTTGACTGCTAGCTGCAGAGGATTCTTGGCCTCGGCGTCACCGTCACTGCTTTGTCGGTCAGCTTTGAAAAGAGCGAAGGTTGGCAACAGCGTCTCTATTTTCTCCCAGATAGATTTGCCTTCTGTCGATAAACCTTTTCCTACATCGAGCAACGTCTCCTGGCAGGGCACATCTCCGGCTGCGTTGCGAATAGCTTGCCGCCAGTGTGAGGCCACCCGCTGGTCAGCCACTTGCCCAGTGACTCCAAATTGCTCGCCAAGCTTTTTCAGATCTACCATTTTCAGGCTCAGCAGGCTTGCGAGTGCTTTGTCTGCAGGGTGCTGACATCGAATGGCCGTACCGTCATGTTTGCCCGTACTTGCCTTGAACGTTTTGACAACCTCAAAGGCGCCTCCTCCGTTTAGCAGGAACTCCTGCGACAATGAAGTCTGAGCATTCTCATCAAGCACTAGGGTTTCTGGCAGGTCGTCAAACTCGCAGGCAATCTCGAATTTGTCATGCCCCTCTGTCAGACTAAAACAGTTCATATCGCTATTGTCAGGCTTGATATCTGCGCTATCGAAAAAGATGGCCAGAGCCTCAAGGACAGTCGACTTCCCATAGTCATTTCGGCCCACAATGCCGGTCATGGCGAAATCGATCGGAATGGTGGTGGTGGTGCGATAGCCACGGAAATTAGTGAGCTTGACTGTCTTAAGGCGCATCGTGATTTCCTTATCTAACGTCAATTTCAACGTTTTTTGGGTGAGTGAGGTAGCCAATTGTAGTCGTGTAATGGCGAAATGCCTTATCCATACGTTTCTGATCGGAAGCTGCTCGCTGCGAGTGGCAGGTGTTGGCCGCTAGCCGACCTCGGCGATCGGCCGCTTTGGGTCTATTGCTGCCGGTCAAGCGCAAGGTCAATCGCTTTATCGGTGATGGATTGGAACAACTAATACTATAGGCCACGTATTCCTTGACCTACAGAGCAAACCTGAAACCTACGTACCACTTTCGTACCAACACTACTTTCACGCAGTGACGCCCTGCTCCTCACGACAGACGGTAATCGGCCAAAAGCGGTCGTTCAACATGGTTGGCCAACACCCGTCTCACTCGAGACGTTTTCCCTGAGCATCGAATTGTGAGCACAATACTCAATACGCTGACGCATGATAAGATCTTACGAAGTCAAACAGAAAAACAGTAAGAGCTCGAACAACATGCTGATACTTTTTAAAGGGGAAACCCAAGGTTTAAAAGTTGCACCTCGCTGGCCATCCTCGAAAGTATTAATTGAAAAAAATGTATTTCTTAAGTTGCTTGAAGCCCAGTCAAAGCTCCCATCATCCGTCAAACTACTGCTCGTTCGCGGATATGAAAATAAAAGTAGCAGGCTTGGTACGTTCAGGCACATATCAAGATGGCTAGGCATCAAGCTATTTTGCACATGCTACCCAAGTCGAAAGAGCGAAGTGGGTGATATATTTGGCTCCAATGGGCATGACGTGGATGGCTCTCATGTAGATGTGTCGATCCTTCTAAATGGAAAAAGACTGCGATTTCTGCCTTTGGGAGTCTTTACATCGTTGAGTCTTCAGCATATTAGAGCGGAGGAGCACATCACTATTATTAAACATGTCAAAGGAGCACTTGAGCAGTGCGGCTTCAGGATTCACCATAACCAAACAGAGAGCATGCAAATCCATTGTGACTTTAATGGGTAAGCTGGGAGTTCTTCTATTCCGCAGAAAAATGCTCTGCCAATCTTAACTCAAGGACAAGCAGTGAATACTGAACTTAAAATTGCGCCAAAGAACTCGCAAGAAATTTTAACCACTATGCTGGTCGAATACTTACATGAACTTGGCGCAAATACAGCGTATCCGTACCTTCCACTTTACTGGGAGGAAACTGAAAGGCACCCCTATTTTATTCTTGCGAATGGCAAGGTTGCTGGATTTGCCCTTGTGAGAACTTTGAGCGATGCGCCCTTATTTGAGATGGCCGAATTTTTTGTAGCGAAACCGTATCGCGGCAACTCAATCGGAAGAGAGGCGGTGCGTATACTCTTTAAATTACACGCAGGTGCCTGGCGAGTTTCAACCATGGTTGACAACATAAATGGGCTAAAATTTTGGCGGGCGGTCGTACCAGCGGATACCCCTGTTAGTCGCATCGAAGAGCCGGGCGAAGACTCTTATGTACTGTTGTTATTCAACACTGCCAAACGCTAAATTATCTCGCCGTATACCACCCAACCACAGTTGATTTCATCAGCACCATTTTTGTACCCCTCGCCCTGTAGAAGCCTCTCCTTAGCACCTGAATTGAGTGCGCGGGCACTTGACGCCTCTCAAGCGCGCGTTTTCTTGACACATCGAAAAACACAAAGTATTTTTCACTTCCCCTCCTTTTCGGCTACCTCTGCCGTGCACCGCCCAGGCGTTAACTCGCGAATCGGTCATACAGATGCCGACACTTACACGGCCGCTATTTACTGGCGCGCCTATATTTAGATATCAAGTGTATAAGGTTGATTTCATGATCATTCGTCAGGCCAATGCTGCCGACTACCCGCAACTGCTCGACATTTGGCTGCGATCCGTTCGCGCTACTCACCACTTCCTTCAAGAGTCCGACATAGGCGCTCTGCTTCCGCAGCTTCGCGACGTCTATCTACCCGTCGTTGATGTATGGATTGCGGTAGACGAAAAACACTGTCCGCTTGGCTTTATTGGACTCAATCAAAGCCACGTAGAAATGCTCTTCATTGATCCTGATCTTCGCGGCCAAGGTATAGGCCGTGCGCTACTGAATCACGCCCGCAGTTCGAGCTATACGATGAGTGTTGACGTAAACGAGCAAAATCCCCAGGCGGTAGGCTTCTATCTCCATTACGGATTCGTTCAAACAGGTCGCTCTCCTTTGGATGGTGAAGGCAGGCCGTTCCCGCTGCTACACATGAACTTATCCAGCTAAGAGCACGATGAAAAGTCGGCCCTACAAAGTTGCGTAGGGCCGCCCCATAGGTAGCGAAACCAGCCCCCAGGACTAGAAAGAACCCGCGCGTTCTTTTGTAGCAAGTGCCTGTAGCTCCAATCCCGACATCCACTGCCAACGCCAACATCTGACGCTGTATGGGTGAGAGTGCGAGCGCGTGAACGTAAAGGTTGTGAATGCAGCACGCATCTTCAAAAGCGCCTCGCCCTAGGCATCTTTCGCGTTTTCATGTTGACCCACGGGAATGAGGTTAGGAGGGTTAGTTTTTTGCTGGGAGCCCTGAAAGCCTTGTCAATTATGGCTTTTCGAAGATTTGGCAAGGTTAGCTTTTCGGTTAGGTCTGGTTATTTCCTAACCTTTATTAGTGTTAAATATTCAATATAATAATTCCTTTAAAAACAGCATGTTACATATTAACAACCTTCAACCTAACCTTACCTAACCCATCAAAGTTAGGGCTCAAGCCCAACAAACACGGGCCTTCCAACCCAAATATCCCCCCTCAAAAAAAACTAACCTTTTTCCCGAGGTACCTACTGAATTCAGCCATCCGTGCGTGCTTATAAGCGTTGCGCAAAACATCCACCCTCGCAGGGTTCTGCCCCCTCCAAAGCGCCCAGCCTGAGCCGGTGAGAGTGGTCCGCAGGGGCGCAGAAAAAACGACCCATTTAGCCCGCAGGCGAGGTGGGGGGACGACGGCGCGCGCCAGGTGCTGAAGCACGTCACTGCCCCAGATCTGTAGCCCGTCAGCCCCCGCCCCTTCAGCCCGTGGAGCGCCAACTCCCCAAGACCTCGCGACCGCCCCAGCAAATGCCAGCTCCGGCAGAGCCTCATACACCTGAAAGCCCCGTATTTACTGGCCCGAACAGCCTTTAAGGCTTGCTGTGACACTCTACCAATGCTATGTTTTACTGGGGTTTTTCACGTCATTGCAGGACAAAACTTCATCGTTCTGGACAGGATTTCTCCTGTGGGAAAAGCCAATCCCCAGACAGCAAAAAGCCGCCTCATGGGCGGCTTTTTGTTTCGGCGATGAACTCGGGTGACTACGCCTTCAATTCATCTGGCGTATGTGTCTTGAGCCAGTCAGCCAGGGCAGCGTTCATTCGCGTTTGCCAGCCAGGCCCAGAGGCCCTGAATTTCTCCAGCACCTCAGGATCAAAACGAACATTGACGTGTTCTTTAGTGGCTGTCGACTTTGGCCGACCACGCTTTGGTTTGAGCATTTCCTTTGCCTGAGCCTTGCCAAACAGCCCCGCCAACACGTCGCTTGCTGGCTTGGCCTTGGCAAAGTCCTTGGCCGACCATTCAGGGTTTGCCGTATCGACCATCTCAGGATTGAGTTTCTTGGTCATAGCTTTTGACCTCCCGTTTGTTGGCTTTACGAAAACTGATGACGTGAACCGCATCGCCCCGAGGGGTGAACACCACGACATGCAGTCGATCCCCTATGTACCCCATCGCCCGATACCGGCACTCTCCGTAGTCGAAGCGATCATCTTCCACGATCAAGGCCGTAGACCATTCAAAGTCCTGCACTTGGGCAAATGGGAGTCCACGTTCTTCAACGTTGCGAGCGTCTTTGGCTGGGTCATAAGTAATCTGCATTAAATTATTGTACCCACAATAAACAGCCCGCACAAGGGTTGGACATAACGATCATCGTTAACTATGGCTGGAGGATTTGATAGGTGGGAACCAGAGGGCCATAAACTCAACCACGCCGTAACACCAGGCATCTCTGGCAATCGCCAGAACAGCGCCAAGGTGCGCCAGGTCGTTGCCTGCGGTTTGTGGCTGAACCCCACCACCCTCACGGCTCATTCGCCAGAGGGCGAAGTCGACTAGGCGCTGGGTTGTGACGTCGGTATCATTGAGCTTACCGATATCCATCTTGCCGATGGCTTCAAGCGTGGCCTTCTTGGTTTTGCCTAACGGCCGAGCCTTTTCCACTTCCAGCAAGTACTGCTTGATCATGTCTTTGACGGTGACGCCCTGCCGGCTCGCCCGTTCTATCGCGCCGGGCTGGTCCAGCTCCGATTCACGCTTGGGCTGCCTGTTTCCGGGCGAAGGTCTGGCTCTCTTGGTAGACTTGCACTCCGTCGCGCTTGATGCGGATCTGAGTCGTGTAGCTCACGGTCCCATCCGCCAGTTTTCTTGCCCTGATAGTCGCCATATCGAAAGTGGTACGCGTCAGTTTTGAGGTGGTACATCGTACCAGCGAGCCCTGAAAAACGCCTGAAAACGCCCTAAAACACGCCAAGAACACGTTGAGTAAAATGCTAGATAAACAGAGCTTTAGCCCAGCAGAATCAAGCCCCGCACTGTCTCGGCGCTTTAGCGTTGCACCTATGATGGATTGGACCGACCGCCACTGCCGCTTCTTCCTGCGCCTACTCTCCAAAAACGCCCTGCTCTACACCGAAATGGTCACCACCGGCGCAATCCTGCACGGCGACCACGAACGCTTCCTGCGCCACAACGAAGCCGAGCACCCGTTAGCGTTGCAACTGGGCGGCAGTGTTCCAGCAGATTTAGCCGCCTGCGCTCGCATGGCCCAGGATGCAGGCTACGACGAAGTGAACCTGAACGTCGGCTGCCCCAGCGACCGGGTACAGAATAATATGATCGGCGCGTGCCTGATGGGGCACCCGGCCCTGGTGGCTGATTGTGTGAAAGCGATGCGTGATGCGGTGTCGATTCCGGTTACGGTGAAGCATCGCATCGGGATCAATGGCCGGGACAGTTATGCTCAGTTGTGTGATTTTGTCGGACAGGTGAAAGACGCGGGCTGTACCAGTTTTACCGTGCATGCACGGATTGCGATTCTGGAGGGCTTGTCGCCCAAGGAAAATCGGGACATTCCACCGTTGCGCTATGACGTAGCGGCGCAGTTGAAGCGGGATTTTGCCGAGCTGGAGATTGTTCTCAATGGCGGGATCAAGACACTGGAGCAATGCGACGAGCATTTGCAGGTGTTTGATGGGGTGATGCTGGGGCGTGAGGCGTATCACAATCCGTATTTGCTCGCAGAGGTGGATCAGCGCTTGTTTGGCAGTACGGCGCCGGTCATCAGCCGGGCCGAGGCGTTGGCGCAGTTGCGGCCTTATATCGCTGAGCATTTGGCCAATGGAGGGTCGATGCATCACATTACGCGGCATGTGTTGGGTTTGGGTACTGGGTTTCCTGGAGCGCGCAAGTTTCGACAGTTGTTGTCGGTGGACATTCATAAAGCTAGCGACCCGTTGGCTTTGTTGGACCAGGCTGGGGCGTTGCTGGAAGGCCGCTGACCGGGCGGCTCGTAAAATGGGTGAGGGTCGCGGGCAAGTCCCGTGAACTTACCCACTCCCACGTAAAGAGTTCATATAAATTCCCTATTCCCCATAACGATTACGTCACCTCTATTGAGCACTAAGCCCAGACACTCTACCGTCACTTCCTACCCCCAACACCCGTAGGAAGTCATCGTGGAAAGTTCAACTTTAGGCATGATCGTCCTGTCAATGATTGCGCTCTTCGGTACCGCCGCATTTTGCTTTGAACACCTCGCCACCCGCGGCGAGAAGAAAAAGAAAGCCAAATAAGCGGCTCGTCAACACCAGCAGCACCCCAGTGTTTAAAGGGATACCCGGGCGGCGGGCTATCCCTTTTTTTCGTGCGCCCGACATAACTTTTCTATATGTCGTCGTAATACCGCTTCGTGTAATCAGTGCCAGAACTTGATACCCCAGGGATTAACCTCCCCGCGTCCGCAATTGCGGCTTATTCATTCAGGGGAGTTACACCGTGCTCACACTCACGTTCATTTATATCGCCAGCGGCTTATGTGCTGTGGGGCTGTTCGTTTACTTGGGCTACGCCCTTATTCGCGCAGAGAAATTCTAGGGAGCTTGCCATGTACGACCTGATGTTTATCAGCCTTTCCCTGGTGTTTTTTGTTGCGACTGCCATGGCCATTGTCGCCATGGGCAAGATTTGAACGGAGCCACGACATGTTAAGCACGCTGCTGGAATTTGCGCTGGTCCTGAGGGTAATGACGGGGCTCGCCGTACTGATGGGCAAATGGCTGACCCGGGTATTCACCGGGACCCACCATGCCTTGCCGGAACGTTATACCTATCACCTGTTGGGCATCGACCCACAGGAAACCATGGGCTGGGCCCGCTTCGGTTCGGCGCTGTTGTTGTCGAACGCGGCGATGATGCTGCTGGGCTATCTGGTCCTGCGCCTGCAGGCGGTCATGCCGATCAACCCGCTGGGGCTAGCCGCACAAACGCCGGACCTGGCGTTCAACACCGCCGCGTCCTTTATTACCAACACCAACTGGCAGGCGTACGCAGGCGAGACCAGCCTGTCGAACTTCAGCCAGATGGCGGTCATCACCTTTCTGATGTGCGTCGGCGCCACCTCCGGCGTGGTCGCGGCGGCCGGTTTCATTCGTGGTTTGAGCCGCTCAAGTTCGGGCGATATCGGCAACTTCTGGGTCGACTTCACCCGCACGCTGTACCGCGTGATGCTGCCGCTGTGCGTGGGCATGGCGCTGGTGTATGTCTGGCAGGGCATGCCACAGACTTTCGCCTCCCAGGCCCTGGCCACCACCCTTGAAGGGGCGCAGCAACAGTTGATTGTCGGCGCAGTGGCCAGCTTTGAATCGATCAAGCACATCGGCACCAACGGCGGCGGTTTCTTCAGCATGAACGCCGCGCACCCGTTCGAAAACCCGACGCCGCTGACCAACATCCTGCATATCCTCAGCATGTTGCTGATCCCTTCGGCATTGACTTACACCTTCGGCAGCATGCTGCTGCAACGTCGTCAGGGCTGGGTGTTTTTCGGCACCTTCCTGGTGATGTTCATCGGCTTCCTCGCCCTGGTCTACGGCGCCGAACAAAACGGTAACCCGCTGCTGACCCAGGCCGGCGCCAACCAGACCCTGTCGCTGGAACACAGCGGCGGCAACATGGAAGGCAAGGAACTGCGCTTCGGCATCGCCGACAGCAGCCTGTTCATTGCCACCACCACGGCGGCGACCACTGGCTCAGTCAACACCATGCACGACTCGCTGACCCCCATGGGTGGCTTCGTGCCCCTGGCGCAGATGATGCTCAACTGCGTGTTCGGCGGTGACGGCGTGGGCTTTATCAACCTGATCCAGTACGCCCTGCTGACGGTGTTCCTGGTGGGCATGATGATCGGCCGCAGCCCGGAGTTCCTTGGCAAAAAAATCGAGGCGAGGGAGATCAAGCTGGTGATGCTCTCGGTGCTCGCGCACCCCATCAGCATCCTCGGCTTCACCGCCCTCGCCGCCCTGTGGCCCGACACCATGGCCAGCCTCAACAACCTCGGCCCCCATGGGTTCAGCGAGGTGTTGTACGCCTACACCTCCGGCACCGCCAACAACGGCTCGGCCTTTGCCGGCTTGAACGCCAACACGCCATTTTTCAACACCACCATTGGCCTGGCGATGTTGATCGGGCGCTTCTTCACCATGCTGCCGATGCTGGCCGTGGCCGGCTCCCTGGCGATGAAAAAGACCGTACCGGCCGGTGCCGGCACCATCCCCACCGCAACCCCGCTGTTCATGCTGCTGGTGGTGTTCGTGGTGCTGGTGGTTGGCGGCCTGACCTTTTTGCCAGCGCTCGCGCTCGGCCCGCTGGTGGAGCAACTGCAGTTGCTGTCCGGCCAGACGTACAACTGAGGACACGTAGATGACGACTCAATCGATATTCAAGGGGCTGTTGCGCCCGGTACTGGTTTCGGCGGTGTTTTTCATGCTGTTGACGGGGTTCGCCTACCCCGCGTTCACCACCGTGACCGCGCAACTGATGTTCCCGTTCCAAGCCCGCGGCTCGCTGATTGAACGCGACGGGCTGGTCATTGGCTCGACCCTGATTGGCCAGCACTTCACCCGGCCGGAATACTTCCACGGCCGCCCGAGCATGACCCTGGGCGCCGACCCACAAGACCCGAGCAAAAGCGTGTCGCAGCCGTATAACGCCGGCGCAAGCGGCGCCAGCAACCTGGGGCCAACCAGTCAGAAACTGGTGGACCAGGTGGCCGCACGCGTGCAGGTCTATCGCCTGGCCAACGGCCTGGCCGCCGACGCCCAGGTGCCGGTGGACGCGGTCACCGCCTCCGCCTCGGGCCTCGACCCGCATATCTCGGTGGCCAATGCGCGGCTGCAATTGCCACGGGTGGCACGTCTGCGGCAGATCCCCGAAGCCGAGCTGCTGCAACTGGTTAGCCAGCACACCAGCGCACGTACTCTCGGCCTGCTCGGCGAACCCCGGGTCAATGTGCTGCAACTCAACCTTGCGCTGGACGCCCGCCTGCCATCGCCTCCTATTGCGGCCAGTGAGTAAGAGATTGCCCTTATGAAGAATGCTCGTTTACCTCTGTTTGATCGCGCCATCGTGCTCACCGCGTGTGGGGATGCGCTGAAGAAACTGCTGCCCCAGGCGCAATGGAAAAACCCGGTGATGTTCGTGGTCTACCTGGGCAGCATCCTCACCACCCTGCTGTGGTTCCAGTCCCTGGGTGGCCAGGGGGAAGCGCCCAGTGGCTTTATCCTCAGCATCACCTTGTGGCTGTGGTTCACCGTGCTGTTCGCCAACTTCGCCGAAGCCTTGGCCGAGGGCCGCAGCCGCGCCCAGGCCGCCAGCCTGCGCGGGATGAAACGCCAGACATTGGCCAAGCTGCTGCAACAACCCAAGCACGGTGCGGCGTGGCTGCCGACCGAAGCGTCGCTGCTGCGCAAGGATCAGGTGGTGCTGGTCGAAGCCGGCGACCTGGTGCCGCTCGATGGCATCGTGATCGAGGGCGTGGCGTCGGTGGATGAAAGCGCGATCACCGGCGAATCGGCGCCGGTTATTCGTGAGTCCGGTGGCGATTTTTCCTCGGTCACCGGCGGCACGCGCGTGCTGTCGGACTGGCTGGTGGTGCGCATCAGCGTCAACCCGGGCGAGTCGTTTCTGGACCGCATGATCTCGATGGTCGAGTCGGCCAAGCGCCAGAAAACCCCAAACGAAGTAGCCCTGACCATCCTGCTGGTGGGCTTGACCCTGCTGTTCCTGCTGGTGATCGCCACGCTGAGCCCTTACTCGATCTTCGCCGTGGCCATGAGCGGCAGCGGCAGTGTGGTCAGCGCCACAGTACTGGTGGCCCTGCTGGTGTGCCTGATCCCCACCACCATCGGCGGCCTGCTCTCGGCCATCGGCGTGGCCGGCATGAGCCGGATGATGTCGGCCAATGTCATCGCCACCTCCGGGCGGGCGGTCGAGGCCGCAGGTGACGTGGACGTGTTGCTGCTGGACAAGACCGGCACCATCACCCTGGGCAATCGTCAGGCCAGCAGCTTTTTGCCGGCGCCGGGAATAAAGGAGGCCGACTTGGCGGATGCCGCACAACTGGCCTCCCTGGCTGATGAAACCCCGGAAGGCCGCAGTATTGTGGTCCTGGCCAAGCAGAAGTTCGACATTCGCGCGCGGGACATCAACCAGTTGGGCGCAAGCTTTGTGCACTTCACCGCACAAACCCGCATGAGCGGTGTCGACCTGCCCGCAGGCCGGGCGATTCGCAAGGGTGCAGCGGACGCGATTCGCCGCCATGTCGAGGCCTTGGGCGGTAGTTTTCCGACAGCCTTGCAGGCCAAGGTCGATGAAGTCTCACGGCGCGGCAGCACACCGCTGGTGGTCAGCGACGGCGCCACGGCACTGGGCGTGGTGGAACTCAAGGACGTGGTCAAAGGTGGCATCAAGGAGCGCTTCGCCGAGCTGCGGCGCATGGGCATCAAGACCGTGATGATCACCGGCGACAACCGCCTGACCGCCGCCGCCATTGCGGTAGAAGCCGGCGTGGATGACTTCCTCGCAGAGGCTCGCCCGGAAGACAAACTGCAATTGATCCGCGACTACCAGGCCAAGGGCAAGCTCGTGGCCATGACCGGCGACGGCACCAACGACGCGCCGGCGCTGGCCCAGGCGGACGTGGCGGTGGCAATGAACAGCGGCACCCAGGCTGCCAAGGAGGCCGGCAACATGGTCGACCTCGACAGCAACCCGACCAAGCTGATCGAAGTGGTCGAGGTCGGCAAACAGATGCTGATGACCCGCGGCGCCCTCACCACCTTCAGCGTGGCGAATGACGTGGCGAAGTACTTTGCAATCATCCCGGCGGCGTTTGTCGCGACCTATCCACAGCTCGGCGCATTGAACGTGATGCAGTTGAGCAGCCCCAACTCGGCGATTCTCAGTGCGGTGATTTTTAACGCGCTGATCATTGTCGCGCTGATCCCCCTGGCCCTGCGTGGCGTGACTTACCGCGCGATCGGCGCGGCGGCGCTGCTCAACCGCAACCTGCTGATCTATGGCCTGGGCGGGGTGTTGGTGCCGTTTGCCGGGATCAAGCTGATTGACCTGCTGCTGACGGGATTGGGCCTCGTGTAACGCCCCATCCACTGTAGGAGCGTGCTTGCTCGCGAAGGACGTTAACGATAACGCGGAAAACCTGACACCCAGCGGCGCCATCAGGTTTTTCGCGAGCACGCTCGCTCCTACAGACAACTAGAGGAATGACATGCCTGCCTTAAACAACGAACGCCCCGATCCCGACGCCCTGCTGGCACGTGTCCAACAGGAAGAACAGGCCGCCTTGCGCGGCAAGCTGCGTATCTACTTTGGCTCCAACGCCGGCGTGGGCAAGACCTACGCGATGCTTGCGGCGGCGCGCCGTGAAGCCGGACTGGGCCGCGATGTGCTGGCCGGCGTGGTGGAAACCCACGGCCGCGAGGAAACCGCCAAGCTGCTCCACGGCCTCGAACAACTGCCCCGCGCCCAGCACCTGCACCGTGAATTCGCCCTGACCGAATTTGATCTCGATGCCGCCCTATTGCGCCATCCTACCGTGGTACTGGTGGACGAACTGGCCCACAGCAACGTGCCCGGCTCGCGCCACCCCAAACGCTGGCAAGACGTGGAAGAACTGCTCAGCGCCGGCATCGACGTGTGGGCCACCCTCAACGTCCAGCATCTGGAAAGCCTGAATGACCTGGTCAGCGGGATCATCGGCATACGCGTGCGTGAAACCGTGCCGGACCATGTGTTCGACAACGCCCACGAAGTGGTGGTGATCGACCTGCCGCCAGACGATCTACTGCAACGCTTAAAGGACGGCAAGGTGTACCTGGGTCCGGCGGCGGCGCGCGCGTCACGGCATTTTTTCCGCAAGGGCAACCTGTTGGCACTGCGCGAGCTGGCCCTGCGGCGCACGGCCGACCGGGTCGACACGCAGATGCGCGTGTACCGCCGCGAACAGTCGATCAAGACCCTGTGGCCGGCCCGCGAACGGCTGTTGGTCGGTATCGCCGGTGATACCGGCGATGAACGCCTGGTGCGTGAAGCGGCGCGCCTGGCGCAAAAACTGCAAGCCGACTGGATTGTCGTCCATGTCGCCTCGGCCCAGGGGCGCGGCGCCAAGCGCTACCTGAGCGCGATGAAAGCCCTGGCCCTGGCCGAAGAGTTCGGCGCCGATACCGCCACACTGCCGGGCATGGAAGTCGCCGAAGCCCTGGTGGCCTGTGCCCGTGAGCACAATGCCAATCGCCTGGTACTCGGCCATCATCCGCGCCGTCGGTGGCGGCTCTGGCATCAGTCGGTCAGCGATCGGATCAGCCGCCACCACCCGCAAATCGATCAGATCGTGATTGCCCACGGCCTGCTGCCGAGCAAGCCCGTCGCGCTCGAAAAAACCGCAACGCTGCCTGGCACTCGCCTGGCCTACCTCTGGGCCAGCCTGGCCTGCTTCGCCGCCAGCGCCGTCGCCGCGCTGCTGCTGCAAGTGTTCGACCTGGCCAACGTGGTCATGTTGTTTTTGCTCACGGTGGTGCTGGTAGCGCTACGCTTTGGACGCGGCCCCGGCGTGTGGGCGGCGATGCTTGCAGTACTGTGTTTCGACTTCTTTTTTGTACAGCCGCGCTATTCATTCACCGTCAACGACACCCAGTATTTCTTCACCTTTGCGCTGATGCTCGGCATCGCCCTGATCACCGGCCAACTCACCGCGCGCCTGCGGCACG